>DASSKX010000677.1:0-6511 GCA_035689925.1 Acidobacteriaceae bacterium | reverse complement strand
GAAGACGCCAAAGTAATTGTTCGTTCGAACGGCACCGTAACCTACGTCGGCAAGGACACTGCGTACCACCTTTGGAAGTTTGGGCTGCTTGGGCGCGATTTTGGGTATCGACCCTTCTTCCAGTACGGCGACCGCGAGTGCTGGATTTCCGCGATGGACGGGATGCCGGACCATCCGCAGTTTGGCGGCGCAGAGGCGATCTACAACGTGATCGACTCGCGGCAGGCGGATCCGCAGGCGAATGTGATTGAAGCACTGCGCGGGCTTGGGTATACCGAGCAGGCGGCGCACTACACGCATTTCTCCTACGAGATGGTGGCGCTTACGCCGCGCTGCGCGATCGAGCTGGGATATGAGGTGTCGGAGGAGGACCGCGCGCGGCCATACATCGAGGTCTCCGGGCGCAAGGGATTCGGCGTGAAGGCGGACGATCTGATCGATAAGCTGATCGCCGCAACGCGGGCCGAGGTCGACAGCCGACATCCGGAACTGAGCGAAGCGGAGCGCGACCAGACGGCCCGGGAAATCGCGGTCGGCGCGCTGCGTTACTTCATGCTGCGCTACACGCGCAATTCTGTGATCGCGTTCGACTTCAGGGATGCGCTGAGCTTCGAGGGCGAGACCGGGCCGTACCTTCAGTATGCGGTGGTGCGAACGCGGAGCATCTTCCGCAAGGCGGGGACCACGCCGGAGGAGGCGCTCTGTTCCCTTGCCGGAATCGATGTGGCTCCGTACCTGAGCGGCGACGGAAGCGAGGGCATCTGGGAAGTGTGGCTGCGTGCAGCCAAGACGACGCTGCTGCTGGACCAGTGCATCGATACAGCAGAGCCCGCCTATCTGGCGAAGCATGCCTTTCAGCTGGCGCAGGACTTCAGCAATTTCTACCGGCTGCACCATATCCTGAGCGAAGAAAACCCGGCGAGAAAACAACTGCTGCTGGCGACCGCCGCCGTCACGCAGCGGGAGTTGATTCGATCGCTCGCCTGGATGGGGATTTCTGCCCCGGAAGTGATGTGACGCGGGTAGAAGAGACAGGGTATAGCGCGCCGCCATGCAGACTCATTTGCTTCTGCTGACTAGACGAAAGTGGCTCTCGATCCGGTGACGCGCTCATCGCGGTTCCTGCTTATCGGATTTCTATTACTCCTCGTTGCGGTGACTGCTTCCGCCGCTTCCTCCGTCAGCATTGCGGCGATTCCTGAGGATGTCCGAACGGACTACTTCGTCGTTACGATCAACGGGCACGAGACGCCGGTGGTGCATGCTGCCTCGAGTTATTACCTGCTGAACTTTGATCTCGTGGGGCCGGCGACGGTCTCGATTCGTGCGGCTGATCCACATTACTGGGACCACGGCGTGGAAGTGCAGCCTATGCGGTACGGAATTCGGCCGCGCAGAAGCGGAGCGACGATCACCTTCCGCATTCCGGGTCCGGTGAAGCTGTCCATCGCCCGGCCCGGCGATCACTTTGCCGATTCCCAGATGCTGTTCCTGCTGGGGAGTCCGCCGGATGGACAGCGCGTGACGGCAAAAAGCTCAGGCGTGCGGTACTACGGGCCTGGTGTGCATCACGAAGACATCGACGCGCAGTCGGGAGACCAGATCTATCTGGCGCCCGGCGCTGTGGTCTTCGGAGCCCTGACGTTCTGGCGGGTGCACGACGTGCGCGTATGGGGTCGAGGGATGGTGATCTATGACGGCCCACAGGAGTACGACACCGACAGTGGCTGGATGCAGCAGCCGGCGTGGCACTGCATCACCATGGACCAGGCGCATAACGTCACGATCGAGGGGATCACCTGCGTCGTGAGGAGCCGGACGTGGCAGATCCAGATGAAGGACTCCCGCGGGATCGGCTACTACGACGTGAATGTGATCGGCGGGCATCCGCGAGATGCGAATCAGGACGGGATGGACTGGTTGGGCGGCGGCGACACAACCGTGCGGAACTGCTTCTTCCGCGCCTCCGACGACGTATTTGCGATCCAGGGGAATTGGGATGGCTACAGCGAGGAGGCAATGCGTCTCCCGGGCAAGGACGTCGCGAACATCACCATCGAGGACAGCGTGGTCTCGACGAGCATTTCGAATACGGTGCGCGTGGGCTGGCCGAAGAAGACGTTTCGCAGCGCGCACATCATCATGCACAACCTCGACGTGATTCATACAGGTTATGGCGGCTGCGTTGTGCCGTTTGCATTCTTCGAGTTGTGGGCCGATCCGGAGGGCAAGGGAGATCACTCCGACTACCGGATCAGCGATATTCGACTGGAGGACTACTACTCGCTGCTGCGCATCCAGCAGCCGAATCCCACCGTGCATGATCTAACCTTTTCAAACATCACCGCCATGGATGGGCCGCCGATGGTGCCGTCATTGTTGGAGGGCGATGTGAGCGGAGTCCAGCTGGACGGCGTTCGGACCCAGGGAGTAGTGGCGGCGACCAATACGGACATTCCGCTGGAGGTGCGTGGCGGGTCCGGCGAGCCGACGTACACGCGTGGCGCGGTTGATGCGGACTTCGATTACGACGCGGGGCTGATCCGGCCAGGACAGGCGGTGGCGCTTCGCGTGCGGCTACCTGCTGATGGATGGCACTACGAGTGGCTTTTGGGGGATGGGACAAGAGCTCAGGGCGTCTCCGTGCGGCATGTGTTCCCGGATACCCAGGGCACGCTGCTTGACGGGTCCGGGCGCTTTCGCGTGCTGCTCCGCGCGTGGCAGCCCGGGCAGGATGATGTGTGGGCATCGCGCTCGGTCGTGGTGGGTCGCCGGCTTGAGCCGTCGGCAAACGTGGGCGCGGTGGACGCGGGATTGCATCCGACGCCGCTCGGCAACGGGCAGGGAACAGCCTGGGACGGGTGGTTGAGGGTACCAGCGGATGGAGGCTACACGATCACGCTGCTCACGAGCCGCCGGGCCACGTTGCAGATCGATTCATCGCCACCACAGCACAGCCCGGAACTGCGGATGCAGGTATGCGGCTTCTATGGCGATGCCGTGCAGCCGACGCAGGTCACGGCGGCGATGCAGGGGGGCCTGCATCGGATCCACATCGAGATT
The DNA here is from genome assembly GCA_035689925.1 of Acidobacteriaceae bacterium. Taxonomy (GTDB): domain Bacteria; phylum Acidobacteriota; class Terriglobia; order Terriglobales; family Acidobacteriaceae; genus Palsa-343. Next base: position 3,448 of record DASSKX010000677.1, on the reverse strand, counting down.
GGGACTGGTGTTGAGAATTCCACGGCGGGCGCGACAAGCCAGCCGGTTCTGTACTGGGAAGGGCCGGCAACACCGCTGTCGCCAATTCCTGCGGATGCGCTGGTGAGTGTCAGCCCTTAAGAAGGTCTGCTCAGTGCGTAACGCCGAGGATTCTCGATTCAGCGACGTATTTGTGGTAGCGGCGGAAGTCGATTGTGTTCACGTAGACTCGGGATGCATCGGCGAGCCGAACCTCGGAATGGAACGGCAGGTTGTACTTGCGGCTGGCAATGAGGATCGGCCTGTAATCAACGGTGGTCTCGCCATGTTGGAGTTGGAAGCCCGCGGGCAAATCCAGCGTGGAATGGATGCGAACTACATCCAGGGTAGCCGGGTCGATGAAGATCTCGCCGGAGTAGGGAACTTCTGTTTCGCGGTCAGGATTTGTGAGAAGCACGATGTTGCCATGCTCGCTGGGCACGTGGAAAGCAAACTCCCATACCTGATGATGGTGCAGGTGGGTGAGCTTTCCCTGGCTGAACACGGTTTTCGAAGCCGGGTCGAACACATCGTGCAGCGCGCTGCCGAACTCACCTGCGGTCATAGCGCCCTGGAGTTGCAGGTGGCTGACCCCCGAGACCTTCCTGCCATCAACCGCGATGACCTGATAGCTCTCCTTCTGGTCGAAGTAGGTCACCTGCTCGGTGATGTCATGCCCCATGGTGTCCGCTTCGGCGGAGGGGCTGGCTGACAGCGGTGTTGCTGCGCTGATTCCGGTGGCAAAGTGGGCGGCTTCCGAAGGGTTCCAACTGCTGCGGTGGGTGGTCTGGGTGCAGACAAAGTCCGGCAGCTTGCTGGAGTACGCGAGGGCCGAAGCACGCGCGGATTCAAGAACCTTCGCCTGATCTGGCGAGGGCTGCGCAGGGGCAACGGCGGCTGCGTTCAGGGCCAGGAACAGCAGGGCTGTGCCGGCATGTGCAGGGCTGAGGATGAGGGACCTCCGCGGAGGCTTGGCAAAGCTCCCGGCGGTCATCATAGCGCAGCGAAAGGCCTATTTTCATCGCCGTCGTTGATCCAGGCGGCTACTGGTGCTGGAAGCGATCCCTGACCTGTTCACGAGGAGGCGTGGGTTTGCCCTTCTCCGTGCCGATGCTCTTGCGGGCTTCGTTGTCCCTGAAAGGCTGGGTGCCGTCAGGGCCGGCGGCGGTCGGCGATCCGGGCACGGGTACTTCTGCGCCGGTGACCGAGGCATATTCCTGATTCGGATGAGGACTGGTGGTGACGTCCATCGTGCGCTCGTAGCGAGAGTGCAGCTTGTTGGCCCGGCCGGTTTCGCATCCGGTGAGGAGTGTTGAGGCCAGAGCGCAGAGCAGGCCCGCCGAGAGCAACGCCTTCCGTGTACGCATAATCCTCCGCAAAATCGGTCTGCATGGTGCGATGCTGGCGGACGCGATTCCGTCGCGCTGTGCCGCCCGCGAAAAATTCTAGCGCGGTTCGGGGCCGCTGTGCCCCATCGTGCGGCGGATGGCCGAAAAATAGGGCTCGGGCATCGCGCACTTGCGCATCTCGCGATCGACGACGACATGGACCGTCTCGGCTTCGGCGAGAAGGATCGGTTCAGCATCCGGCTCGCGGGTGCACAGCAGGCGATAGGCGAACTTGATCACAGAACTGCGCAGGGCAGCAACGTGGGTTTCGATGATCACTTCATCGTCATAGCGCGCCGGAGACTTATAACGGCAATTGGCCTCCACGACCGGCAGATGGCAGGCGTGCTCGAGCTCCATCTGCTTGTACTCGAAGCCGAGCTGGCGCAGCAGTTCGACACGGCCGATCTCGCACCAGACAAAGTAGTTCGCGTAATAGGCGACGCCCATCTGGTCCGTTTCGGCATAGCGAACGCGGATCGTGGTCGTGGATGGCGACATGTGAACAGTTTAAGGGAGTGAACCTCGACCCTCACTATGGGCTCGACGGAAACAAAGGCGAACAGGTTGGCCGCTAACGAAAAACGGGGCCGCACGATCGCGGCCCCGTCTTCATGGGGGGCATTGTCATTCGGCCCTAAGCTGCGTTCAGCAGCCGACCAAAAAATGAGCGATATCGCTGCAAGGCGAGACGCAGATCCTCGGTTGAGACGTTGCTCCCGCTCTCCCATTGCTTCTCGAGCGAAGCACGTTCGCGGGCGAAGCCCTCGGCCAGCCGCTGAATGGCCGATGCAACGAGTTCGTCAGCGCGTTCGACGGAGCGTCGCGGCTCATCCACGAAGCCAGCCTGAATATCGCTCCAGCGGTTGCGGAGATCGGTCAGTTCAGTCTCGGAGAGCAAAGGCGCGCTGCCTGCCGCGTTGGATGTATCTCGTGAGGAGTCTTTCGCCGGTGTACTGTTGGCAGGCGAAAAGGTTTCCTCCTGATTGGCGCTGCCGGTCAGCGGCTCTCCTGTGCCGCCATAACGCTGTTCCTTGCGCACGAGCGTAGGGCCGCTATCGGTCGTGAGTTCAGAGTCCTCGCGCCCGGGTTCCGGCTTTGGATTATCTGCACCGGATCTCGTCGCCGTTCCGGCGAGGTCCGCCGTCGTCAGAGGTTCTTCCTTTCTCCATGCTTCCGCCATTAAGCCACCGCCTTTTTCCGTGTTCCAGGTTGCTGCAGTAATTCCGTGAACAATGCGCGGTAATGGATCAACGCATTCCGCAGGTCGTCTGTGGTCGATTGCCCGGCGCGATGCCGCAGCGCGATCGCGTGCGCAGCGCGGTAATGCTCGACAACCGCTGCATGGCCGACGGATATGTCGGCGGCTCGCTGCTCGAAATCGCTCATGGGGTAACCGCGCGCGGCCATCAGCCGGTCAACCAGCGCGTCGGCGTCGGCAACGGAAGCCACCGGGTCGTCGACAAATCGCGATTGTACGGCTCGCCACTCGCTCGAGAAGGATTGCCATTCATCCGGCGTCAGATCTCGCAGCGCGAATTGAGAGACACGCTTTTCCCGAGCCAGCAGTTCCGCGTCGGCCCGCTTCGGCCCAACCTCGCGCACCGCTCGGTCGTATTCCGGCCCAAACTCCTGCTGCAGCTTCGCCTTGCGCCGGTGGCGCACGACCACCAGCGCGATGACTACCGCAGCGACAGCAATCAACACCAACGCCACAATCGTACCGAGGCTGGAATTCATCGCCACCTCCTGGAGGAGGGATGCCCTCGGTAGTTGCGCTCGTTGCACTGCTCAGCCTGTGGATGTTTTCCGATGCGAAGATTGCAGCGGCATTTCTTCACCGCTTCGGCAACTGCGGGCAACTCCTGCGCCCAACTCCGAGTCGCCGACTCCGCCTAGCAGGGCCCCTGGGCTCTTGCCGACGCGTGAAGCCCCGGGCGGGGAACTCGGCGTAATCCGCACTAAGGCACAGCACAGAGCGGATAGCAGGGCAGGGGTGCCACGGCCTTGCCCTTCCGAAACGGACTGGCAAGGTCGTGACT
>DASSKX010000676.1:0-4248 GCA_035689925.1 Acidobacteriaceae bacterium | reverse complement strand
TGGGTGAGGGCTGCCGCGTCGGTGGCGACCGCGGGATCTTCGATGCGGGCACGCGCCGCCTGCAAACGTGCGTCGGCGGCTTCAACCCGCGCTTCGATACCGTCGTACTCGCGCTGCTCCATGTAGGAGAGCTTCTTTCGGGCCGATGGCGGCGTGACTGGTAGTTCGGTCTTCGCTTCCTTGCCCAGGGCAGGGCTGCGAATTGCCGCGTCACTTTCCTCGCGCCACGCGTCGTATTGCAGGTAATCCGCGAATATCGCAGCATGGCCGCGGCCATCAAGCCCGACGACGGCATTCGTCACGCGATCCAGCAAATACCGGTCGTGCGTGACGAGGACGAGCGCTCCCTGGAACTCCAGCAGAGCCTCTTCGAGGATTTCGAGCGTCGGAATGTCAAGATCGTTTGTCGGCTCATCCAATATCAGAACGTCCGCCGGCTGCAGCATCAGGCGCGCAATCAGCACGCGGGCGCGCTCGCCACCGCTCAGGCGCGAGACGGGCTGATTGAGTTGCTCCCCGGTAAAGAGAAATCGCGACGCGTAGCTGGCGATGTGCACCACGCGATCCTGATAGACGACGGAATCTGAATCGGGAGCCAGCGCGCGGCGGAGTGTCAGGGACGTCTCCAGTTCCCGCAGTTGCGAAAAGTAAACGATGCGCAGCCCCGGTGCGCGGCGTACCTGGCCGGCGCTCAGTGGGAGTTCGCCCGTTACGGCGCGCAGCAGCGTGGTTTTGCCGGACCCGTTCGCTCCGACCAGACCGAGCTTCGTGCCATTCATCAGGCTGAAGCTGACGTCGCGCAGCACGGTGCGGCCGCCCAGCTCAACAGAAGCCGCATCGACCTCGATGAGCCGCTTCGTCTGACGGCCGGTTGCGTCGAAGCTAATGCCGGCTGCCGCGGTGCGCGTACGCGCCTCCGAATCGGCCAGATCAGCAATCATGGCGTTAGCGGCGTCTATGCGCGCCTTCGCTTTGGTGGCGCGCGCCTTTGGTCCGCGACGCAGCCATTCGAGTTCCATCCGGACGCGATTGCGGAGGCTTTCCTGGGCGCGCTGCTGCCACTCGACGTACGCCTCGCGCGCCTCAAGGAATTTGGAATAGGTTCCGCTCACGCGAAGCGACCCCTCTGCGTAAATCCGGTTCATTTCGACGACGGCAGTTGCGACATTCTCGAGGAAGTAGCGGTCATGCGTGATCACCACGAAGGCGAAACTCGCCGACTGCAGCAGCGCTTCAAGCCATTCGATTCCCTCGAGGTCCAGATGATTGGTGGGCTCGTCCAGGAGCAGAAGATCCGGTTCGGTGACCAGAGCCTCAGCCATGGCCAGCCGCTTGCGCCAGCCGCCGCTCAGGGTGGCAGCCTCGGCGTCCATCGCCACACCTCCGGTTTCCGTGGATTCGGAAAAGCCGGCGCGCCCGAGCGTTTCGCGCAGGCGCTGCTCTTGTTCGTTCTGTGGCACGCTCGCGCGGACCATCGCCGACTCGATCACAGTTCGCACCGTTGCTCCAGGGCCGAAGTCAGAAATCTGATGGACGTAGCTGATCCGCGCTCGTTTGCGGACGGCGACTTCGCCGCAGTCGGGCTCCTGCTCGCCGCCGACAATGGCCAGCAGGGTCGATTTGCCGACGCCGTTGGGACCGATGAGGCCGATGCGGTCGCCGTCGTGCACGGCGAAGAAGAGGTTTTCGAAGAGCGGGACCGCGCCGAATCGTTTCGAAATGCTTTGCGCGGTGATGATCGGCGCCATGGTTCCAGTTTACGGATGGCGGGCCCTCACTCAAATGGCAGCAAGGCACGTAATCTAAGACTCAGGAGAAAAACGTGAGCGCTCAACCGGAACCGTGGCTGCGTGGCACCCATACTGATATGCCGGCCGTCATTCGCGGCGTCGTTCATGCTCTGGAACTGAGTCGGGAAGACATCGATGCGGTCTGCGACTCGTTGACGGACGAACAGATCCAGGCGCGTCCCGCAAACGTGGCCTCTCTGGCTTTTCACCTGGCGCACATTGTTGGCAGCCTGGATCGGCTGTTGACCTATGCTGAGGGCCGTCATCTCAGCTCGGAGCATCTGGCGACGCTGAAAGCCGAACAGGAAGCGCGGGGCTCGCGGGCGGAACTGCTCGACGCGTTCCATCGCGGGATGGACTCTGCTCTGCAGCGAATACGGGCGCTCGCCGGAGCAGATCTGGAGCAGCCCCGGGAAGTCGGACGTAAGGCGCTGCCGACCACCGTCGGGGGCCTGCTGGTCCACTGTGCCGACCACACGCTGCGCCACACCGGTCAGGCAGTAACCACAGCGAAGCTCGTCCGGTCAGGAATTGCGTAGATCTGTCCCGCGCATGTGGCAAAACACACCAGAAGAAGGCGATCCCGTCAAACATAGCCGTAGTTGACAGCAAATCCAGAGTTGAACTAAATAATTAGTTACTTCTGCGGCCGAGCCGAGTCTAAACGAAGTGGAGGGAAGAATCCGGTGCCTCGCAGGACATCCGAAACGCTGACCGAAGCCGAGCTGCGCATTATGCAGGTCTTGTGGCAGAACGGTCCCGGATCGGTGCAGCAGATTCTGGATGCTCTTCCCACCAAACCCGCGCTTGCTTACAACACAGTCCTGACCACGATTCGGATCCTCGAGAAAAAGGGTTATGTGGGCCATGACAAGAACGGCCGCGCGCACATCTTTCGGCCGCTGGTTGAACGTGGCGAGGCGAGTCGGTCGGAGATCCGGCACCTGGTCAGCCGCTTCTTCCGTAACTCCCATGAAGATCTGGTGCTGAACATCCTTGAGGATCGTGGCATCGCGCCCGATGAACTCGAACGGCTCCGCACGATGCTGGAAGTGAAAACGAGGAGCGACGCGCAATGACGGATCTGACTGCGATAACCAGCTTTGCGCAGGTTGTCGTCCAGCGCGTGGTGAACTCGTTGCCCGAGGGATTGTTGCTGGCCGCATGCGCGTGGTTGCTGCTGCGGCTGCTGGGGCGGCAGAACGCCGGAACACGGTTCGCCGTCTGGTTGATGACGCTGATCGGCGTCGCCGGTCTTCCGGTGCTGGGAGCGTTTGAATTTGGCCGCCAGAGCCTCGGCGTTGCTTCGCATGCAGAGGTGACGGTGCCCGCGTTCTGGTCGGTGCTGTTCTTCGTCATCTGGATTCCGATCGCGCTGTTCGCACTTGCGCGGCTGGTTGTCGGTGTGTGGCAGGTGCGAAGGATCCGCAGAAGCTGCACGGAAGTCGCAATCGACCAGCTTGAGCCTACGCTGCGGCAGGTGCTTCAGGGCGCGGGAGAGCGGCAGGTCCGACTGGTCGTCTCAGACATGGCGCGCGTTCCTGCGGCGATCGGTTTTCGTCATCCTGCAATTGTGCTGCCCGCGTGGGCTCTGCGGGAGATGAGCGCCGAAGAACTGCAGCCGATCCTCATTCACGAACTGGCCCACCTGCGGCGGCGCGACGACTGGACTAATCTGCTGCAGAAGACCATTCGGGCCGTGCTGTTCTTCCATCCGGCGGTCTGGTGGATCGACGCGCGCCTGTCGCTCGAGCGGGAGATGGCGTGCGATGACGCCGTGCTCGCCGCGACCGGGAATGCACCCGCCTACGCGAGCTCTCTGATTGGACTGCTCGAGCGCGGCTGCGAGCGCCGCGGGTGGAAGATGGCGCAGGCGGCGGTCGCAAAGGCCAAGGAAGCTACACTGCGGATCGCGCGAATCCTTGAGACGAGGTCAGCGACCACGCGGGTGGGCCGTGGGGCTCTGGGTTTGGCGGCAGCGCTGTGCATGGCCTGCTGCGGCGTGCTCGAACTCACGCCACAGTTCGTGGGTTTTGCTCCGGATACCGATGCTCCGGTTGCTCAGTCGCAGGTGCCGCGCACGGTAGATTTCCCGGCGCAGGCAAAGGCGGCTGTCGTCCCGGCGATGTTTCATCCTGCGGAGGCTCAGCGGAAGCCTGTCACCACTCGTCGCAACGCTGCTGCGCGACCGCGTACATCTTCGGAGCATGGTGACGACCAGCGGATGATCGCGGTTCACGGAGTGCAGGCACGGAAGCCGTCGGTGGTGATGGCCAAGCTCGACAACCCCGGACCGAAAGACCCGGCCAACGCCACCGCCCCAGCTCGTCTGCACCTGCTGATGGTGGTTGAGACGTCTGTAACGGATTTCGCCCCAGTGAGTATGCGTGAGGACCTGGTGAACTCAGTCGGGCCCTCTGCGCCAGGCAGCCTGCAGATGCAGACTGTACAGGTTCTG
>DASSKX010000675.1:0-2180 GCA_035689925.1 Acidobacteriaceae bacterium | reverse complement strand
AAAAGCCCCAGCAAAGATTGCTGGGGCTTTTCGTTGCGCATCCGGCGAGGACCGCTGCCCGCGCAGGGCCCGCCGGAAGCTGGTTTTTGCCTTACTCGGACGCGGCCATTTCTTCGGCTTCGCCTTCCTGGCGCATCATTTCGAGTTCGCGCTCGGCTTCCTCGTAGGCGGTCTGCACCTCCTGCTGGACCTTCTGGGCCGCTTCCTCCAACTCCGGTGAGAGCTGGATGTTGCGGTAGTACTCCATGCCCGTTCCGGCGGGGATGAGCCGTCCGACGATCACGTTCTCCTTGAGGCCGCGCAGGTTGTCGATGGCCCCGTTGATGGAGGCTTCGGTCAGCACGCGCGTGGTCTCCTGGAAGCTGGCCGCCGAGATGAAGCTTTCGGTCGAGAGCGACGCCTTGGTAATGCCGAGCAACAGCGGACGGCCAATGGCCGGGCGCCCTCCTTCGGCGATCACGCGCTCGTTCTCCTGACGGAAGCGGAACTTGTCCACCTGCTGTTCGAGCAGGAAGTTGGTGTCGCCCACGTCCTCGATCTTCACCCAGCGCAGCATCTGCCGCACGATGGTTTCGATGTGCTTGTCCGAGATGGCCACGCCCTGGAGCCGGTAGACTTCCTGGATTTCGTTCACCAGGTACGCCTGCAACTCCTTCTCGCCAAGCACTGCCAGAATGTCGTGCGGGTTCAGCGGGCCGTCCATGAGGGGCTCGCCGGCCTTCAGGCGCTCGCCCTCCTGCACGTTCACGTGGATGCCGCGCGGCACGGAGTATTCCTTCTCCTCACCGTTGTCGGCGGTGACGTAGATTTTCCGCTGTCCCTTGCTGACTTCGCCGAACTTCACCACGCCGTCGATCTCGCTGATGATGGCGGTTTCGCGCGGCTTGCGGGCCTCGAACAGTTCCACAACGCGGGGCAGACCGCCGGTGATGTCCTTGGTGCGGGTGGTTTCGCGCGGAATCTTCGCAAGGATGTCGCCGGGGAAGACCTCGTCTCCGTCCTGCACCATCAGGTGGGCGCGCGAGGGCATCAGGTAGCGCTTGTTGCCCTTGCTTCCCTTGACGATGAGGGCCGGCTGGCGCTTTTCGTCGGCCGATTCTCCGACCACCAGACGCGACAGGCCGGTGACTTCATCGACCTCCTCGTTCAGCGTGATGCCTTCCTGCAGGTCCTTGAACTGCACCGTTCCGCCAATTTCCGTGAGGATGGCGAAGGTGTAGGGGTCCCATTCGGCGAGAACCTGCCCAAGCTGCACGGCTGCGCCGTCCTCCACCTTGAGCTTGGCTCCGTAGACGATCTGGTAGCGCTCCTTTTCGCGGCCACGCTCGTCGATGACGGCGATGGCCCCGGAGCGGTTCATGGCAACCAGATCACCCTGCTTGGAGCGCACGGTGGCCAGGTTGATGAAGCGCACAGTGCCCTTGTTGCGGGCGTCGAGGCGCGACTGCTCGGCCACGCGCGAAGCCGTTCCGCCGATGTGGAAGGTCCGCATCGTGAGCTGCGTTCCCGGCTCGCCAATCGACTGGGCGCCGATGACGCCGACCGCTTCGCCCAACTCGACCATGCGGCCCGAGCCGAGATTGCGTCCGTAGCAGAGGATGCAGACGCCGCGACGCGACTCGCAGGTCAGCACGGAGCGGATCTTCACCCGCTCAATGCCTGCCGCCTGAATCGCGGAAGCCAGTTCCTCGTTGATTTCCTGGTTTACGTCAACAATGACGTTGCCTTCGAAATCCTTAAGCCGTTCGAGCGAGACGCGGCCAATGATGCGGTCGCGCAGCGGCTCAATGATCTCGCCGGACTCGACGATCGGCGTCACGTAGATGCCCTCAACCGTGCCGCAGTCGTGCTCCGTCACGATCACGTCCTGCGCCACGTCCACCAGACGGCGGGTGAGGTAGCCGGAGTCGGCTGTCTTCAGAGCGGTGTCGGCAAGGCCCTTGCGCGCGCCGTGCGTCGAGATGAAGTACTCCAGCACGGTGAGCCCTTCACGGAAGTTCGCCGTGATAGGCGTCTCGATGATTTCGCCTGAAGGCTTGGCCATCAGCCCGCGCATTCCGGAAAGCTGGCGAATCTGCTGTTTCGATCCGCGAGCGCCGGAGTCGGCCATGATGTAGACCGGGTTCATGGCGCCGGCCTTGTCGGCGTTCTTCATATTGTTGAACATCTCGTCGGCGACC
>DASSKX010000674.1:0-4386 GCA_035689925.1 Acidobacteriaceae bacterium | reverse complement strand
TGAACTCCACGTCCGCGGCTTCAGCATGCGCAATCCGGACGTGCCGGAGGAACTGCGCGGCACCTACGCGGGCCTGGCATGCGACGCCAGCATCGAGTACCTGAAGAGACTCGGCGTCACCGCCGTCGAACTGCTGCCGGTGCATCACTTCATCGACGAAGGCCACCTGCTCGAGCGCGGGCTCCGCGACTACTGGGGCTACAACACGCTCGGCTTCTTCGCACCGATGTCGCGCTACAGTTCCTCGGGCGACATGGGCCAGCAGGTCACCGAATTCAAGCAAATGGTGAAGACGCTGCATCGCGCCGGCATCGAGGTCATCCTCGACGTGGTCTACAACCACACCTGCGAAGGCAACCGCATGGGGCCGATCCTGTCGATGAAGGGCATCGACAACCCCACCTATTACCGGCAGGTGCGCGAAGCGCCCCGCTACTACATGGATTACACCGGGACCGGCAACACACTGAACGCGATGAATCCCCAGGTGCTGAAGCTGGTCATGGATTCGCTCCGGTACTGGATCACCGAGATGCACGTCGACGGCTTCCGCTTCGACCTGGCCAGTGCGCTGGCCCGCGAACTGCACGCCGTCTCGCGCCTGTCGAGCTTCTTCGACACCATCCACCAGGACCCCATCATCGATAAGGTGAAACTCATCGCCGAGCCCTGGGACGTCGGACCCGGCGGCTATCAGGTGGGCAATTTTCCCGTGCTCTGGGCGGAGTGGAACGGCCGCTACCGCGACACCGTTCGCCGCTTCTGGAAGGGCGACGACGGTGTGCTCTCCGACTTCGCCTACCGCCTCACCGGCTCCTCCGATTTGTATGAAATGGACGGGCGGAAACCGTATGCGTCCATCAATTTTGTCACCGTGCACGATGGCTTCACGCTGAATGACCTTGTCAGCTACAACGAGAAGCACAACGAGGCGAACGGCGAGAACAACAACGACGGCGCGAACGACAACAATTCCTGGAACATGGGCGTGGAAGGGCCGACCGACGATCCTGAGGTCAATGCGCTGCGCGAGCGGCAGATGCGCAACTTCCTCGCCACGCTGATTCTCTCCCAGGGCGTGCCGCTGCTCTGCGGTGGCGACGAGATCGCCCGCACGCAGAACGGCAACAACAACGCCTACTGCCAGGATAACGAGATCAGCTGGTGTGACTGGAACCTGAACCCTGAGCGGGAGCGCCTCCGCGAGTTCACGGCGAAGCTGATCCACCTGCGTCTCGCGCATCCCAACCTGCGGCGCCGCAAGTTTTTTCAGGATCGCGTGATTCGCGGCTCGCTCGAGCGCGACATCGCCTGGTACAACACTGACGGCAGCGAGTTCTCCGACGAGGCCTGGAACACAGGCTGGAATCGCGCCCTCGCCCTGATGCTGAATGGCAAGACGCTCGGCATCACCGACGAGAACGGCCACCCGATCATCGACAACAGCTTCCTCATTCTTGTGAACGCCGCCGCCGAGGGCGTGGAGTTTACCTTGCCCGAAGCACCGGCAGGATCGTGGATGCAGATCCTCGACACGGAAAGCATCGACGACCCATTCGCTGAAGTCGTACCCGATGCGCTGGTGATCCTCGGAGGGCGATCGCTGCGCGTCTTTCGCAGCGATCAAAAGTAACCGTGGCGCGTACGTTTTCTGTACATGCCCCGAAAGTTGCACCCTTTCACTGCATAAACTGGCTCCCAGTTACTCTTGTGTCTCCATTTTGGGTATTTTCATCGTCGCGCAAGTGATGCAAGATGACGTGCATGGTCGTGAACAAGCAGGAAGTACGGCATGCCATCGAAAGCGACGCCATTGTGCCATGCTTTCAGCCAGTCATCGATCTGCGCTCCATGCGCCTGACCGGATTCGAGGTGCTCACGCGCTGGCGCCATCCGAGTCTCGGCCTGATTCTGCCCAGCAACTTCATCCAGGTCGCCGAAGAACTCGGCATTATCGGCATCCTCACGCGCGAGATCCTGCGCAAGGCCTTCCGCTCCGCCGCGATCCTGCCCGGCCACTTCAGCATCGCCTTCAATGTCTCGCCCATCCAGCTTCGCTACCGCAGCCTGCCCACGCAGCTGCGCGAGGCCGCGGTTCTCGCCGGAATCCCGCTCAACCGGCTGATCATCGAGATCACCGAGAGTGCCATTCTCGACAATGAGGATCAGGCCCTGAGCATCGCTCAGGAAATCAAAGGAATGGGCTGCCGCCTGGCCATCGACGACTTCGGAACCGGCTATGCCAGCCTCCGCCACCTGATGGCGTTGCCCTTCGACCAGATCAAAGTGGATCGCAGCTTCATCGAGCAGATGATCGTGCGGCCGGACAGCCGCAAGATTGTCTCTGCCGTCATCAGCCTCGGCCACAGCCTCGGTCTTGTGACCCTCGCGGAGGGCGTCGAAACCAGAGAGCAGGAGGGCTTGCTGCTGCAGATGGGCTGCTCGCTCGCACAGGGATGGCTCTACGGACGCCCGCTCACGGCCGACCAGCTTCCGATGCTGCTGGGCGCGACGCCGCATGCGGCCGCCCGCCCCGGAGGCGCGCCGATCTTCGGCAGCCTCTAGGTCTCGCTCGCCTGAACGCACAACTCGGAACCAGCACCGGCAACCTGGCGTATTGTTCCTTAGAAGGGGAAATGCCATGCGACTCCGCGTTGCGTCTGAGACATTCATCCTCACGGGGCTGACCGTCCTGCTGCTCTCTGCGGCGGGCTGTCACGTCCAGGTGCAGAAAGGCAAAAACGGCGAAGACAAAAACGTCAAAGTCGAAACGCCGTTTGGCGGCCTGCACGTGCGCTCCGATCAGACCGCGGCCTCCGACCTGGGTCTGCCGGTTTATCCGGGCGCGCAGGTCGCTCCCCAGGGCGAGGGCGATAAGTCCGCGGACGTGCACATGGGCTTTGGCCAGTTTCAGCTGCGCGTGAAGGTGGTCACCTACACGACGGCCGATCCGCAGGACAAGGTGCTCGCGTACTACAAAAAAGAGATGGGGCGCTTCGGCGACGTGATCGAGTGCGACGGCAACCAGCCGGTCGGCACCCCCACGACGACCAGCCAGGGCCTCACCTGCCGTGACGAAGGCCATCACGGTCACGTGAACGTGAACGGCAAGGATTATGGGGGCGGCGACAGCGGCCTCACGCTGCGCGCCGGCTCCAAGCACCATCAGCACATCGTCGCTTTCAAGACCGCCAGCAACGGCACGAAGTATTCCATGATCGAGCTGCAGATTCCGACTGAGTTCTCGAGCGACTCGGCGAAGACCAGCGATTAAACGGCGCCGATCCCTGACGATAGAATTTTCTGCGGCGCGCCGTGTCTCCGCGCGATGCGGTTCTCTCCGCACTATGATGGCTCCGGGCCACTCCCACGCATTCTTCGAGGACTTCCAATCATGCGATCCGTCCGCTGGTCTCTTGTCCTGCTGTGCCTCTGCTGCGCGACTCTCTCGGCGCAGACGTCCGCTCCCCGCGTTGTCGAACAGAACGGCCGCTATGCACTGATGGTCGAAGGCCAGCCGTACCTGATCCTCGGCGGCCAGATCAACAACTCCAGCTCATGGCCTGCGACCATGCCCGACGTGTGGCCGACGATCGAAGGCATGCACGCCAACACCGTCGAAGCGCCCGTCTACTGGGAACAACTCGAGCCGCAGCCCGGACAATTCGACTTCTCCACCGTCGACATGCTGGTGAACCAGAGCCGCGAACATCATGTGCATCTGGTGCTGCTCTGGTTCGGCACCTGGAAGAACGGCGAGATGCATTACGTGCCGGAGTGGATCAAGACGGACACCGCGCATTATCCGCGCATGATCGACGAGCGCGGCGAGCCGATTCAGGTGCTCTCGGCCAACGCGCCTGCGAATCTCGACGCGGACAGGAAGGCCTTCTCCGCGCTCATGCATCACCTCGCCGGCATCGACGCGAACCAGCACACCGTGCTGATGGTGCAGGTCGAGAACGAGTCGGGGGCGATCGGCGCGGTGCGCGACCACTCCGCTACTGCCAATCGCGAATTTGCCGGACAGGTGCCCAAGGCGCTGCTCACGACGCTCCACAAGCAGCCCGGAACGTGGCAGCAGGTCTTCGGCCCCGATGCCGACGAGACGTTCCAGGCGTGGTCGGTTGCGCACTACATCAACGAAGTGGCGAAGGCCGGCAAAGCGCAGTTCGACATCCCGATGTACTGCAACGTGTGGATCCAGTATCCGCGCGGGTATCAGATTCGCGGACGTCAGATGCCGGGCCTGAATTATCCCAGCGGCGGCCCGGTGCAGACGATGATTCCGGTGTGGAAGGCCGCGGCGCCGGAGATCTCCGTCCTCGGCCCCGATCTCTACAGCGCCGAGCGCGACGTCGAGAAGGAAGTGCTCTCGACCTACCA
>DASSKX010000673.1:0-3488 GCA_035689925.1 Acidobacteriaceae bacterium | reverse complement strand
CGTGCCGATGAGGATGTCGATCTTGCCCAGCTCCGTCTGTTCCAGAATGAGTTTCTGCTCCTTCGCCGTGCGAAAGCGCGAGATCATCTCGATATTGATGGGGAACTGGCGGAAGCGCTTTTTGAAGGTCTCGAAATGCTGAAAGCTGAGGACCGTGGTCGGGGTGAGCACCGCAACCTGGCGGCCGTCCTGCACGGCCTTGAAGGCGGCGCGCATCGCAACTTCCGTCTTGCCGTAGCCCACGTCGCCGCAGAGCAGGCGGTCCATCGGCAGCGACGATTCCATGTCGCGCTTGATGTCGGCGATGGCTGAGGTTTGATCGTCGGTCTCGTTGTAGTCGAAGGCGTCCTCGAACTCGCGCTGGAATTCGTTGTCCGCCGGAAAGGCGTGGCCTTGTGCCGCCTTGCGCTGCGCATAGAGCTTCAGCAACTCGTCGGCCATATCCTGCATGGCCTTCTTGACGCGCGCTTTGGTCTTCGACCACTGCTGGGAGCCGAGGCGGTTCAGCACAGGAGCGGGTCCGGCCTCGGTGGACCGGTACTTCTGGATCAGGTCGAGCCGCGTGAGGGGCACATACAGGCGCGCGGCTTCGGCGAACTCCAGAATCATGAACTCCAGCGAAAGGCCGTCCTGCTCGATCTCGCGCAATCCCTGGTACTGCGCGATGCCGTGCTCCACGTGCACGACATAGTCACCGACGGTCAGGTCGCGGAAGTCCGAAACAAACGCGGCAGTCTTCGACTTCTTGGGAGCCGGCCGCGCGGTCACGTCGGCTTCGTCGAAGAAGTCCTGCGCGCCAAAGAGCACCAGCCGCGCATCGGGCAGGCTGACGCCCGTGGCGAGCGCAGTGCGCAGAATGACCGGGGTGCGCATGTCGCCGGCCATGTAGCTCGATTCGTCGTAGACGTTTTCGCTGCCGGCGTGCTGGATGCGGCTGCCGAGACGGTAGGGCACTTCGTATTCGCGCAGCAACGTGGCCAGCCGCTCCACCTCGCCCTGGTTCGGCGCGACCAGCAGCGTGCGCACCTCCTGCTGCATGAGCGAGCGGATCTGCTCGACCAGCGCGGGGATCGATCCATGGAAGCGCAGTGTCGGGCGCGAGGTGAACTCAATCTCGCCGAGCGTCTCGTCTTCTTCGAGAACATCGACGGCGCCGAGCTGATCGATGTCGAGCCCAGGATGCGAGGCGAGGCGCGCCTGCAGCAACTCGGGGCGCACGTAGATGTCTTCGGGCGTGATCAGCGATCCGATGCTCGATCGCTCGTGACGCTGCTCGACCTTGTTCCACCAGCGGTCGATCTGGTTGCGGATCATCGCGGGCTCTTCGACAAAGAGGGAACTGCGCGGGAAGAGATCCAGCAGCGTGCCTGTCGCGGCGCTGACACCCGCGAAGAACTCCCAGCCGGGGAAGACGCTGACGCCGCCCGCGGCAATCGCCTCTTCGAGCATTTCCGGATCGTTGCTCGATTCGACGCGTGCGCCGCTCAGGCGTGCATGCACGGCCGCCAGCAGCCGCTCAGAGACAGGCGTCTCGGTCAGCGGCAAGAACCGCGCTTCGTCCAGCGGTGCCGCCGAGCGCTGCGTCTCGGGATCGAATTTGCGAATGGACTCTATCTCGTCGCCGAAGAACTCGAGGCGCACCGGCCGGTCGGCTTCCGGCGAATACACGTCGAGGATGCCGCCGCGTCGCGTGAACTGCCCAGGCATCTCGACGATGTCCATGCGCGTGTAACCGACGCTCGTCAGATGGGCGAGGAGCGTGTCGACGTCGACCTCTTCGCCGCGCCGGAGGATCTGCGCCAGACCCGCATAAAACGGAGCGGGGAAGAGCTTCATGGCGGCGGCTTCAACCGGCGCGACGACGATGGACGCTTCGCCCGTGGCCATCTTCCACAGCGTCTTCGCGCGCTGCTCCTGGATGTCCGGGTGCGGGGACAGGTTCTCGAAAGGCAGCACGTCGTGGGCGGGCAGGCGCAGCACGCGGTCCGGCGGGATGGCTCCGGTCAGCTCGCATCCCGAGCGCAGCGCCAGATGCATGGCGTCGGCGGCCTTGTTGTCGGTGACCAGCACCACGACCGGCACG
Source organism: Acidobacteriaceae bacterium (assembly GCA_035689925.1). Classification (GTDB taxonomy): domain Bacteria; phylum Acidobacteriota; class Terriglobia; order Terriglobales; family Acidobacteriaceae; genus Palsa-343. Next base: position 1,405 of record DASSKX010000673.1, on the reverse strand, counting down.
CCGGCAGCACGCGCAAACAGGGGAATATAGAGGGCTCGCGCCGTTGAGGTGAGCCCGGAGACACGACGGCGCCCACGGGCAAGGGCGAGGTGCCGTCTTGCCTGTTCAAATGCGGGGGTATGCTCCATGTCCGCCAGTAACTCGCGGACGAAGGGGAGGATCATTCCACTTTCAAGTCTAGCAGCGGAATAGTTTGGTCACTGGCCTGCGCCTGGGACTAAGATGGTCGGCACCCATCCATCCCACTTTGCCGTGAAGCCGCCACGCCCAGCTCTGGGCTCCCGTGCACGAACAGGAGATCGCAGCATGCCAGTTCAGGAATCCAAAGAAATCCGTCTTGGGCAAATCGCCATCCGCTTTCTGGTTGAAGGCAGCGAGTCCCGAGGCTCGGTTGCGATGTTCGAGTTCGATGTCGCCGCCGGAGCGAAGGTTCCGGTGGCTCACAGCCATGATGCGTACGAAGAAACCATTTACGGGCTGCAGGGAGTGCTCACCTGGACTCTCGAAGGGCGCAAAGTCGACATTGGCCCGCGAGACGTGCTCTGCATTCCGCGCGGCGCAGTGCATCGCTTTGATAATCCGCACGCGGAGGATGCGCGCTGTCTGGCGGTCGTCACGCCTGGCGTACTCAGCCCGGAATATTTCCGGGAGCTCGCGGCGGTCGCGGCTGCGTCCAAACCCGGGCCGCCCGACCCTGCTGCGATGGCCGCCGTGATGCTGCGCCACGGGTTAACTCCGGCACCCTGACCGCTGTACCCCCGTCCCGGGCACCTTGTACCCTATTTCCATGTCCTACAGCGCAGCCCTCGACAGCCTCCATGCGCGTGTGGGAGAACTGCATGCCGCACCGGGAGCGCCGCGGCGCAAGTTCCGCATCGAGGAGATGCAGACGCTGGTCGCCGCGCTCGGACATCCTGAACGGCGGTTCCCCTCCATCCTCGTGGCGGGCACGAACGGGAAAGGATCGACGTGTGCCACGCTGGCGTCGATCCTGCAGGCCGCCGGCGTCCGCACCGGCCTCTACACATCGCCGCATCTCGAGCGGGTCAACGAGAGGATTCGCGTCAACGGAGAGGCCATCTGCGGCGACGACTTTGCCCGGCACTACTTCCGGGTCGACGACTGCGCCAACGAACTCGTGACGGAAGGGAAGCTGCCCGCGCCCCCGAGCTTTTTTGAGACGCTGACCGCGCTGGCGTTCGAAGCCTTTGCCGCGGCCGAGGTGGAGATTGCCGTGCTCGAGGTGGGGATGGGCGGGCGCCTGGACGCGACCAACGTCGTCGATCCGCTGCTCTCGGTGATTACGGACATCTCGCTCGATCACACCGAATGGCTGGGCGACACCATCACGGTGATCACGCGCGAAAAAGCCGGCATTCTCCGGCGCAACGGCGTGCTCGTGACC
>DASSKX010000672.1:0-3526 GCA_035689925.1 Acidobacteriaceae bacterium | reverse complement strand
ACAACTCCACCACTCGACCCCGATACCCTCGATCCACTCCCCGCCGGAACGGATTGCGCCGGCGAGGCCGATCCTGTCCTGGGCCGCGCTGAGGCCGATGATCGGCCGATGCGCTCGGCCAGTGTTGGACCTTCCACCAGTTCCATCACCAGCGCCCGCGTCGAACCGGCTTCTTCCAATCCGTAAATGGCCGCGATCCTGGGATGATTGAGCGACGCCAGCAACTGCGCTTCGCGCTCGAAGCGCGCCATCCGTGAAGGGTCCTCGGCAAACAGGGGAGGCAGAACCTTCAGCGCCACATCGCGGTTGAGCCGCGTGTCGCGCGCGCGATACACCTCGCCCATTCCGCCCGCGCCCAGCGGCGAGAGAATCTCGTACGGCCCGACCTTGATTCCCACTCCAATGCTCGTGGACATTCATTTCTCCAGACCCGTGGTCCCGTTCGTCACCAGCGTGAGCGGCTGGGACGCAGCGAATGCAGCCTCACCATCAGGACGGTGGCCAGGATTCTACACCTGGAAGCTCCTACGCCATGATCTGTAATCTGAGCGTGTCCGGACATTCTGCGGTCACGAATGCGCACCGCACCGGCGCGGTCACTTAGTCCTACTGCTCAGGATGCAGGTGCATCTTCAGAAATTCGAGGTACACGTCCCAGTCCGACGGCACCATGCCGTGGCCGCCTTCGTGCATGGTGTAGCCGATGTCGTGCAGGATCGGCTGCCCGGCCGCCGGCCAGACGTCCGTATCGAGCCCATCTTTGCCCAGCAGCTTGTAGACCGGCCCGGCGGCGACGGCGGCGAGAAATTCGCCCTTCGGATCGGACCAGAAATCCTTGTTGCCCGTCTGCAGCAATACCGGACGCGGCGCGATCAGCGCCAGCAGCATGTGCGCGTCGAAGGGCGCCTTGTCCGGGAATCCCGCATACTTCGCGTAGTTCGCCGCGAACTGATAGGGATAGCGCGACGGAGCCGTCAAATGCGCAATCGTCTCGCCGTAGTTGCGGTGGCTCAGCGCGGCTCCGCCTTCGCCGGAGCAGCTGGCAATCACCAGCGCAAATCGCTGATCGCTCGCCCCGGCCCACACCACGGTTTTTCCCAAACGCGAGACGCCGTGGATCGCCACCCGCTTCGCATCGACCGAGCGGTCCGTCTCGAAGTAATCCTCGACGCGGCTCATTCCCCACGCCCAGGCAGCGATAGAGCCCCACTCATCCGGCGCGCGCTCCGTTTGTCCCGCCTTCAGATACCGCGCGCGAATCCCGCTCGAGAAACCGGCCGGGTAATCGGGATCCACGTCTCCGTAATAAAACGTTGCGTAGCCAATCCCCGCATCGAGCAGCGGCACGATATTCGTCGGCCGGAAGAAGCGCATCGGTTTGGCCGGAACGCGGGTGTTGGTCTTCGGATCCCACATCGTCTCCGGCGTAATGCCCGGGTCGTCCACCGCGAACTGCACCGGGCCAAAGCCGATGCTCAGCAGCACCGGGACGGGCTTCTTCGCCGCCGCGGGCGTGTAGAGCAGCAAATGAATCTGTGGCGCTGCCGGATCCTTGAGGAGGTGAATCGTGATCTGCTTGCGGATCGCCTTGCCGTCGAGCGCAGGCGTCCCTTTATCCGTTACCTCGAAGCTCTCGTCCGCAGGCCGACCCGGCGCGCGGCCGAACTGCTGCGTTGTCAGCATCTCCAGGATCTCCGGCCGCCGCTGGGTAAACCAGGTCTTTGCATCGCGAACGCGCTTCCCGTTCTTCAGCACCAGCGGATCCGGCAGCGTGTAAGTCCCCACCTTCGACTCGTCGTAGTTCACCGGAATTCCGGCGACCACCGACGGCGGCGCTTTCTCAGCCGCAGCCGCCGGCGTCGGCGGAGCGGTCTGTTGCTGGGCAGCAGCCTGAGCAGAGACAAGCGACACGAGCAGCACGATGTACGAGAACATGGCGAGCTTTCTTCCTTAGGGCGCAAGGGTTAGTGCAGACTCAGCGCCCGATCAGGTTACATCGCTGCGCGCGACGGTCATGCCGCAACCCGGGAACCCTGAACAATTTGCGCCTCTGTCAGCCGCCCGCGCCGACTGCATGCCTGCTCAGCTACCCTGAAGACGATGGTTGTTTCCGGCCCCGAACGTTCTGTCGTTCAGCAAAAGCGCCTCATGCGCCGTCTGCTGCAACATCATCTGCCTCTCTTGCTGCTCTCCTGCGGCGCCGTCGCCTGGATCTATTACACGCGCCCCTACAAAGACGCAGTCATGAAGGCCAGCTTTGCGACCGCCTATCCTGCGCTGTTTCTGCTGGCGGCTACCCTCCTCATCGGTCCGCTCAATCTGCTTCTGCGCCGCCGCAATCCCGTCTCCATCGACCTGCGCCGCGACCTCGGCATCTGGGCGGGCATCCTCGCCATCGCGCACACCGTCGTCGGGCAGAACGTGCATCTCCGCGGCCGTCCCTGGCTCTACTACATCTACGAGCACCCCTCGCGCCACATGCTGCCCATCCGGCACGATGTCTTCGGCCTGGCGAACTATACCGGCGCCTTCTGCACGCTGCTCGTCATCCTGCTGCTCGCGACCAGCAACGACGTTTCTCTGCGCCGCCTCGGCACTCGGCCCTGGAAGCAACTCCAGCGCTGGAACTACGCGGCCTTCGCACTGCTGGCGGTTCATGCGCTGGCCTACGAAGAAGGCATCGAGCACCAGAAGATTCCGTGGTTCGCCCTCACCATCGCCGGCTGGGCGATCACCCTGCTCCTGCAACTGGCCGGATTCGTCCAGCGCCGGCGGGCGCGGCTCAGCGTGACCCCGTCCGGAGCCTGATCCCCGAGTGGGAGACCACGCCCTGCGTTTGCTATGCTGGCCTCCATCGGAGTTCCCCATTGGTTTTCCTGGTCTTCGCTCTCCTGGGCGCGGGTGTTCTCGTCGGCCAGCAGAGCAGCGGTCCCCCGGCACAGCAGCCCATGAGCGGAGGCGCGAGCACCGGCGGCACGCACGCCGCCGTCCACGACGCGCAGAATCGCCCCATCACCGCCGGAGGCTTTGTGAAGCAGGGGCCGGTCATCTTCGTCGACGACACCCACCACGCCGGACCCGATACGTGGACCCACCACATGGGCACGCCGGAGAAGAAATTCATCCTCGACACCAACGGCTCCGGCGTCGGCCTGCTCGACTACGACAACGACGGCTGGCTCGACATCTACATCGTCAACGGCAGCACCTACGATGCGCTCAGCGGCAAGACCACCCCGCCGCACGCCGCGCTCTTCCATAACAACCATGACGGCACCTTCACCGATGTCGCCGACAAAGCCGGCGTGACGAACGACCGCTGGGGCTTTGGCGTGGCCGTCGGCGACTACAACAACGACGGCTGGCCCGATCTTTACGTCACGAACTTCGGCAAGAACCGCCTCTACCGCAACAACCACGACGGCACCTTCACCGACGTCGCCGAGCAGGCAGGCGTGCAACTCGGCAACTGGTCCACGGGCGCGACTTTTGGCGACTATGACGGCGACGGACGCCTCGACCTGTT
>DASSKX010000671.1:0-2721 GCA_035689925.1 Acidobacteriaceae bacterium | reverse complement strand
CATGCTGGTCACCTCGATGAACCGCCGCAACTTCACAGCCGACGGCAAAATCATCGCGACGCTCGGCGATTATCCGGACGCCATGCGGGAAGTCGCGCGCACCGAGAAGGTTCCGCTGATCGATCTGAATGCTATGAGCAAAACGCTGTTCGAGGCGATGGGTCCCGAGGGAACGCTGCAGGCCTTCGTGCATTATCCGGCGAACACATTCCCGGATCAGACGGAGCCGCTGGCCGACAATACGCATTTCAATGCGTACGGCGCGCTCGAACTGACAAAGTGCATCGTGCAGGCGATCCGCGACCAGCATTTGCCTTTGGCGAAGTATCTCCGGCGCGGAGTGCCGCGCTTCGATCCGGCGCATCCGGATCCGCCGCAGATTTGGCATGACCCACCTGATCCGTTCCTCTCGGCGCAGACGCCCTACGAGCGGTGACCGGTGCAGTAACGAGTGTGTGAGTTCCATCCCCGGGGAGTGAAAACCGTGAATCTGTTTCGTCTGAAGACTGCGGCGTGCGCCGCAATCGTTGCCTGCCTGGTTCCTCTGGCGGCGCACGCGCAAAGGCCCGCCAGCACCGTCAAGCCCGATGCGGTCGGATCCGATCCGTCGTGGAAGCCCGGCCAGGAGCCGCCGAAATCATGGATCGACCCGGCCACTGGACACCGTGTTCTGCGCGTCACGAACGAGCCGGACTCGGCCAGCTTTTACTTCAACGTGAACGCCTACACGCCCGACGGCAAGCACATGGCCTACACGGCGCCGGACGGAATCTATCTGCTCGATCTGGACACGTGGAAGTCGCGCCGCGTCGTTGAAGGCAAGGTGCGCACCATCCAGGTCGGCTTCAAAACACCGAGTGTCTTCTATGTGAAACAGGAAGGCGGCGCAGAGGCATCCTCGACGCCGGGGAATCGCGCTCCTGGTGCGCTCTATGTGACGAACATGGAAACCGGCGAAACCCGCAAGGTGGCGACGCTGCCGGCGCGCGGCTTCGTTTCGACCATCAATGCCGACGAGACCCTGGCCGCCGGTACCTACATCGAGGGCAACGCGGGCGAGAACACGCCCTACACGCCGCCGGCGCGCCCGCAGACCGAGCGCGGAGCGCAGCAGGCGCAGAACCTGCTCCAGCCGCTCGACAAGGGGCAAATGATGGAGCGCCGCCTGGCCGCGCATCTGCCGCTGGTGCTCTTTGTCATCGATCTGCGCACCGGGAAGATGCGCACCCTGCTGCACAGCACCGACTGGGTCAATCACCTGCTCTTCTCGCCCACCGATCCCAGCCTGCTGATGTATTGCCATGAGGGCCCATGGCAGAAGGTGGACCGCATTTGGACCATCCGCACCGACGGTACGCACAACATGATGGTCCACAAGCGCACCATGTTCATGGAGATCTTCGGCCACGAATTCTGGGGCCACGACGGCCACACCCTCTGGTACGACTGGCAGACGCCCAAGGGCGAGGATTTCTGGCTGGCGAGCTACAACGTCGATACCGGCCGGCGCACCGCCTATCACATGCAGCGCAATGAGTGGTCGATCCACTTCAACGTCTCGCATGACGAGTCGCTCTTCTGCGGCGATGGCGGCGATCCGGGACAGGTGGCGCACGCTCCTGATGGCGAGTGGATTAATCTCTTCCATCCGGAGATGATCAAAGGCCAGGGCATCAACAAGCCGGATTTCATACAGCCCGGCGTCTTCCATGCCGAGCGGCTCGTCAAAATGGACCGTCACAACTACCGCCTGGAGCCCAACGTGAGCTTCACCCCGGACATGAAGTGGATCATCTTCCGCTCCAACATGTTTGGACCCACGTATGTCTTTGCCGTGGAAGTGGCGAAGAGCGGGGAAGCCGGAGCCGCGGCGCAATGAGCGGCTCAGTCGGGCGAAAAAGTCATAGGCGCGACGCGCTTCTGCTTGCCGCGCTTGCGGTGATCCCCGCGGGCCTCGCCGCGGCGCAATCACCGGCCAGCCTGAACGGCATCGCGCACGTCGCCATTCGCGTCTCCGACCTCGAGCGTTCGCGCGCCTTCTTCAACAAGCTGGGGTATGAAGAAGCCTTCGCCATGGACAAGGGCGGCACGCCAACGGAAGCCTTCTTCAAGATCAACGACCGTCAGTTCATCGAACTCTACCCGCGGCGGCAGGCGGACGACTGGGTCGGCTTCATGCACATCTGCTTCGAGTCGCCGGACCTCAACGCGGTGTACCGGGACTATGTCGATCACGGGCTCACGCCAACTCCGGTCAGGAAGGCGGGCGCCGGCAATTTGCTCTTCACGCTGCAGGGCCCGGTTGAGCCGGGGCAGCCCTCCGACCTGCGCGGCAAGCCCACCCAGAATATCGAGTACACGCAGTACATGCCCGGCTCGCGCCATACGCTCGATCGCGGCCAGCACCTCGGAGCGGACCGCGTCGCCGATCGCATGGCCGGTGTCGCCATTCCCGTGCAGGATGTCCCCGCCGCAACCCAGTTCTACGAGCAAAAGCTGTCCTTCAAGCCCGGTGCAGCCCCACTCGAACCCGGCACGGCGGCGCTCAGCCTTCCCGGCGCCGCAGAGGAGCGCATCGAGTTTCTGCCGGAGAGCGCGGCCACTTCCGGTCAGCTGCACTTCCGCGTCCTCTTCTCCGTGCCCGATGTGCGGGCCACCGCGAAACGCCTGCGCGCGCTCGGACTCCAGCCGAAGAATCGCTCCGGCGAGGTCGAAATCATC
>DASSKX010000670.1:0-2925 GCA_035689925.1 Acidobacteriaceae bacterium | reverse complement strand
GATTCGCGCGCGGCCCGGAGCGAAAGCTGCCGATGCTCGGCCGAATTGACTTCGCTGAACGGGATCCGTCCATACGCAAAGCTCGGCAGCGGATCGAACATGCCAAGTTCAAACCGAGCTGTATAGAGCCGTCGCAGCGCGGTGTTGATCTCGTCTTCGCTGATCAGCCCCTGATGAACGGCATCCACGAGAGCAGGGAAGGCCTGCCCCTGACCGTAGCCGCATTCAAGATCCGTACCGGCTTTCACCGACACGGCGGCGGCATGCGCCATGTCGGGCGCGTAGTGGTGGCCGGTGTTGACGTCCGCCACGGCCGCGCAGTCGCTGACGACGTATCCGTCAAAATGCCACGCGTCGCGCAGGTGATCGCGAAGCAGCATGGTATTTGCACACGCGGGTGCGCCGTCGATCGCGTTATAGGCGCACATCACCGATTGCGCGTGGGCCTGGGTCACGGTCGCGCGGAACGCAGGCCGATACGTGTCCTCGAGATCGTGCGGCGAGACGTCCACATTGAACTGATGGCGGATCGGCTCGGGCCCACTGTGCACGGCGTAGTGCTTCGGCGTGGAGACCACGCGGAAGGAATGCCGATCATCGCCCTGCATGCCAGTGACGAAGGCCACGCCCATGCGTGCCGTCAGGAACGGGTCTTCTCCGTAGGTCTCCTGGCCGCGTCCCCAGCGCGGATCGCGGAAGATGTTGATGTTGGGCGCCCAGAACGTCAGGCCGAAAAACTGCTCGTGCTGATTATTGCGGATGGCTTCGTTGTATTTCGCGCGCGCCTCGGTCGAGATCACCTCACCCATGCTGTGCACGAGCGGAGCGTCGAACGTCGCCGCCATGCCGATCACCTGGGGAAAGTTGGTCGCGTATCCGGCAAACGCGACGCCATGCAGCCCCTCGTTCCACCAGTCGTATTTAGGAATCCCCAGTCGCGGAATCGCAGGCGCGTGGTCGCGCATCTGCTGAACCTTTTCTTCGAGCGTCATCTGCGAGATGAGATCGTCGACGCGCTGATTGAGCGGCACGCTTGTGTTGAGCCAGGGCCGCGATTGCTGTGCGGCTTGTTGCGCGTACAGCGCAGACGGAACAGATGCCATGGCGAGAAGGCCGACGGAGGCGAAGAAGACACGCAGACGGGGCTTGGACACGCTGATCCTCCAGAACAGTGAAACCGGCGACTGGACAGTATAGGGGCGGAAAAGCCGGTAGTGAAACGATTTTCTGGCGAACGCCCTTCGATGTCACGCAACCGTGATGGCGGCCACCTCGTAATCGCCAACCCGAGGAACGGTGAACCGCAGGGTCTGGTCGGCAGCGTGGAACGGCACGGTGTCGCCCGCAGTGAGAAGTTCGACGCTTTTGACACGCACGCCCTGCGGCAGCTTCATCGTGACCGTCTGCGGACCCAGCGGGTACGCGCCGCTCACCCATCCGTGATGCGCATTCGGATTTGTGTAGTTCAGCAGATGGACAGCGTATCCGGGGCCGGTTTCCCATGCGAACATTTCGACCAGGCCGTCACCCTGGACATCGACAACCCGCTCCTCGCGCGTGAGCCAGCGCAGCGTGTTGTGCATCAGGCGGAGCAGGTCGCCGTGGCCGGTGAGCCAATAGGTGCGCTCGATATCGCCCGGGAACCAGGCGAGGCGGCTCGCGCCCGACTCGCGAAGCACGACAGCCGGCTCCGTCGTGTGCGGTTGCGGCGGATAGGCCAGTTCCGGCGGGTAGTTTACGAATCCCGGCACCACAGTGAGCGGGGTATCGGAGACGGGGTGTAGCGGAACGCGGTTCTGCGCTCCGGGAATCCAGTTCGTATCGGTGAAGCCATCGAGGATCGGATGGTGCCGCTCGATCCGTGCGTAGTACGCATTGCCATTCGTCCCGACCACGTCCCCAGCCTTGCTGATGCCGAACAGGTCTCCCAGGGCAAAGCTCGAACGCGGCTGCAGCTTCTCGTCGTAAAGGCTGGTTTCGAAGCTGGCCATCAGCGAACCGCCCTGCTGCACGTAATTGCGGATCTGACCGCATTGTTCATCGCTCAGCATTGCGATATTCGGCAGCACCAGCACGCGGTATTTGCTCAGGCGCTCGGGCGTGAGCATCTCCTCGTGGACAAAATCGAATGCATGACGTCCGGTGAGCAGGGTTTCGTAGATCCCCTGCGTCGTCTCGTGCATGTAGTGCGTCGAATGCGCCGCCTCAGGGCCCTTGTAGAGCAGTTGCGTGCTCTGGCCCATGACGACGCCGATATTCGCCAGCGAACGTCGGCCCGTGAGATGTGCATCGTGCTTCGCGGCCCAGTCATAGACCTCCGCCCCAACTTTCTGCCAGCGCCGATCCTCGCAGAATCCGTCCTCCGAGCCGATGAAGTGGTTATAGAGCGGCAGACCTCCGGCGAGAGACTCGTGCATCCACATGCGGCTCTCTTCGTCGTTCTTGCTGGCATTGCGCCAGCGCACGATGCTCGTCGAATACGCCCCATTGATATTCGCGGCGAAGCTGTTCGGGTTAAGCACGGCCTTGCAAACGCGCGTTTGCAGCGCACATCCCCAGATCGCCGGATCGGCATTGGTGCGGCCCTGATTGTCTCCCTGGAACCATGCGGCGATCTTGCCCAGCCGCGCGAGGTTCGGGCTGGCGCGGACGTTCCCGCCCAGATTCGCAAAGAAAAAGCTGTCGTGCTTCTTCTCTTTCGCGATGCCGTCGTACCGCTGCCACAGCGAAAAGAGCCGGTCATTGAACGCGTGCCAGTACGCGGGTGTTCCCGTCGGCGGCAGTTTGCTGCAAATGGCGCAGTGGCAATCTGGCAGGCTGCCGATCGGCGGCCAACCGTTCGTGTAGAAGCAGTCCACGTCATAGCGGTCGTTGATCTCGCGCATGATCGCGGGAACATAATCGTCCATGTACGACGAGAACATG
>DASSKX010000669.1:0-5680 GCA_035689925.1 Acidobacteriaceae bacterium | reverse complement strand
GAATGCTCTGGTACATCGTGCGGTTCGACTCGTACTCTTCGTTGAGCAGCATGTAGCGAACGACGTCATCGCGCTGCCCGTACAGCTGTTGCTCTTTGCCGGCGAGCAGCAGCTTCGCCTGGTCCTCGGCGTTACGCGCTACGTCATACGAAGCCTGAGCTTCCCTGATGACCCGAGCTTCCTGATCCCTGATCTGCTTGTCGAGGGAAGCAATCTGGGACCTGAGCTGTTTCACCTGGGGATAGTTAGGCCCATAGACAGGCTGCAGGTGCGCCAGCTCAGCAGCAGCGGTTGCGCGCTGCGTCCGCAGGCCGGAAAGCAGCGACTGATTGCCATCCTGCGACGGTGTACCTGTTGGAGGGGCATCCTGAATCTGGTCAGGAGGCAATGAGCTCAGAATCCGATACCGTGCTTCCGCGGCGACGCGCGCCTCGGTGGTATCGGCGATGTTTTTCTGCAGATTCGACAGCTCGCCAATAGCGAGCGTGTGCTGCGGATCGAAGGCATTGATGCCAAGCCTTCGCTGCAAGTCGACGACGCGGTCCTGCGAAGACTGAACGGCGTTTCGCAGGTCATCGATCTGCTCGGTCAGCCATTTGGATACCTGGTTTCGCGACTCGAAGTGGGACTTGAAGTTCTCCTCGACGTAAGTGGTTTCGACTCCATCGACGATGTCGGCTGCGAGCGAGGGCGAATCGCTGGTGTACGAGATCGAAATCAACTCCGTTCGCGGCACACGCGCGACGACAAGGCCGCCTTTCAACGCGCCAACGATGGCGTTGCGCACGTACGGATTGTTCAGATCGCCGTGCCAGAGCGGGAGCCTGGCGCCATTCGGACCCGCAACGGTGCTGCCCGGAGCAATGAAATCCTTGTTTTCCTGGAGCTTCAGCGCCTTCGCCACGTTGATGAGCAGGGACGGGCTCTCAATGATCGCAACATCGGTCTCCATTACGTCATCGAGGGAGCTGAGGCCGCCGTCGATCAGCCCCGAGGCTGATTTGAGGCCGGATGCAGCGCCCGGCTGGATCTGGATTTCTCCTGTGGCCGTATACGTTTTCCCGCGGTGAATGCCGTAGCCAAAGCCCAGTGCAGCAGAGCCCAGTGTCACGCACAGCAGCAGAATGCGGTGCTTGCGGATCATCAGCCAGAGATCGGAAAGCGAAAGATCTTTTGACTCCGCCACAGCGGAGACAAGTTTGCCTCGGGTAGAGTGTTGCACCAGACCTCGCAGTGTTCAGGATTCCGGGCAGGATTCCAAATTGAGGATGACGAACGTAAATAGTCGCCGCATACGGCGAACTCCCGGCAGCCTTTCAAACCAGAAGGGCTTACTCACGGATCGCAAAACAGAGTCAGCGGAAGGGCTGCCGACATATATATCAATTGTCTAGCTCTGCTGCGGATGTAGAACTGATTGTATCCGCCGCCCCATTGCCGGTCAACCGGGTGAATTGTCATCAGATAGCTGTTTTTACTGCACCTTGCGCCTGACGGCTCAGTCACGGCGCTGTAACCTGGATATGGCAGGAAAAGAGCTTCCGAGAGATGGATTCGCCGGAGGTACTCTAGCGCGCCGCCGCTTCGAGCGACGGGTCCCATTGCGGCGCTTTGAGACCTGCCGGCGGCCCGGCGAGCACGAGGGCGGGAATGCCGGATGCCGGTTGTGGCCGGGCAAACAGGTAGCCCTGCATCAGATCGCACTCCATGCCGATCAGGGCGTGCATCTGCTCCAGGTTCTCGACGCCCTCGGCCACCACCCGAAGCCCCAGGCTGTGCGCAAGGGAGAGGATGGCCTGCACCAGGGCAGCCGTTCCGTTTGACTCGCAAAGGCGCTCGATAAAGGACTTGTCGATCTTGAGAGTCTGGATCGGAAGCTGATGCAGATGGCGCAGGGACGAGTAGCCGGTCCCGAAATCATCCACCGCGAACTGCACACCGAGATCCGCCAGATCCCGCATTTGGCGGGCCACGTCGTCCAGGTTGCGCATGACGGTCGTCTCGGTCATCTCAATTTCGAGGCTGGCGGGATCCACATCGAGTTCGGCCAGCACTTCCCGCACCTGGCGCGAGAAATCCATGCGCATGAACTGGAGCGGCGAGACGTTGATGGCGATGCGCTCAATGGCGGTCCCGCTCCTGCGCCACTCCCGGCCCTGGCGGCACACTTCGCGGAGGATCCAGTTGCCCAGCGGAACGATCAGGCCGCTTTCCTCCGCGATCGGTATGAAGCGGTCCGGGCTGACCATACCCAAACGGGGGTGGCGCAGCCGGAGCAGCGCTTCCAGAGCGCGCAGCCGGCCGTCGACTCCGTATTCGGGCTGGTAGTACATCTCAAAGCCGCCTTCCTTGAGAGCGCGGCGCATGTAGATCTCCAGTTCGTTGGCCTCGGCCGTGGACTGGCTGATCTCGTGCGAGACGAGGACAAACTGGTTTCCTCCGGAGCGCTTCACGCGGTACATGGCGGCGTCGGCGCTGCGCCATAGCGTGGCGGCATCTTCCCCATGGTCGGGAAAGAGCGCGATTCCGAAGCTGCCGGTCATATCGATGGGGTACTGATCGACCACGAACGGCTTGCGTACGGAGTGCAGGAGGTCGTCGGCGATTCTCTCGGCATCTGTTACCGTGGCCAGATCGCCGGCGACAATCGTGAATTCCTCGCCGCCGGAACGAGCAACCGTATCCGTTGCGCGCAGGCGGCTGCGCAGGCGTTCGGCCATTTCCCTGAGGCACAGATCGCCGACCGCGTGTCCGTAGGTGTCGTTGATCTGCTTGAAGCGATCCAGGTCAAGACAGATGACCGCGACCTTGCGATGACGGCGCGCGGCCGAAGCCAGGGCCTGCTCCATGCGATCCAGCAGAAGGAGGCGGTTGGGCAGGCCGGTGAGCATGTCGTGGTGCGCCTGGTGCAGCAGTTGCTGGTGCAGTTGCTGCCGCTCGGTCACGTCCTGCACCAGCGAGAAGCGCGCCAGCCGCCCCTCGAATCGGATGCTGTGGGAGGAGACCTCGACCTGAATGCGACGGCCGTCGCGCAGGATGTGCGTCCACGGACCGGAGATGAGAACCGATTCGCTGTTGGAGGAACTGGCGACCGTCTGCTCCAGCGCTTCGACCTCTTCCTGCGGGCGAATATCGCGCAGGCTCATGCTGCAGAACTCTTCCTGGGAATAACCGTAGCGCGAGATTGCAGCGTCGTTGACCTTGAGAAAACGGAGCGTGTCGATGTCGAAGATCCACATCGGGTGGGGATTGTCTTCAAAAAGAACCCGGTATTCCTGGCTGCGCGCGTCGGAGTCGGCCTTCTGCTCTTCGAGCAGCGTGAGGATCATGCCGAAGGCGACGAAATATTTGGGGACATTCCACAACTCGCCGGCGACCTGAAGCTTCGGCCAGAGGACGCTCATGACGACGGCAACCGGGAACACAGCGCCCCACGCACCCAGCCCGATTACCCCGGCCAGCACGCCTGCGCTCGCACGGCGGAACTCCTCCCAGAAGAGGACGGCGTCGAGGAGAAAGACCTCCGTCAGCAGCGGATAAACGCTCTCGTCGATGCGGCGGTGAGCCAGTTCGAAGGCCATCCAGCAGGTGCAAACAGCCAGAATGGCGAAGCTCCAGCGCCGCGCGACGGCTGGGCGGGCTTCTGTCTCGCCGGCTCGACGGCCGAGATACCACGTAACCGTGAGAAAGCCTGCCTGCGCCACGATGGCCAGAGCGGTCAGGACTCCGAGCCGTGCTGGAGCAAGGGCGCTGACCGTGACGTAGGCGACCGCGGGCGCAGCGAGAAGCGCGCCGGGAATTGCGGACCGCCACCCTTTTTCCCAGACCAGCGTCGACGACAGCGCAAACGAGGCGCCGCAGAGGATCAGAGCGCTCTCAGCCAGCGCGTAGACCAGATTCGCCTGCCAGTCGATGGTGGGATTCAGCAGCAGCAGACCGAAATGAAGGAGGACGGCAAACCAGCCGAGGAGCCAGAAACGGATGCGCACCGTCGCATGTCTTCGGTAGATGGAGCCGAAGAGGAGCACGAGCAGGCCGAGGATCAAAATGTCCAGAAGGATGTTCTGCATACAAAAACGGCTGCCGTGCTCCCGGAACAAAGGACCCTGGGGGAGGGCCTGATTGTGAAGGTTTGCCTGAGCGTAACTCCAAAAGGTGACGGTTTCAAAAAACTATAGTCACCTGCGGCAGGATTTCAACAGCTTGCCGGCACCACTGGGGGACAACGCTGGTTACCACAAGGCTACTCGCGAACCACCGCTTTGACCAGATTGCGGGGAGCATCGACATTCACCCCGTGCTGGACCGCAACCGTATACGCGAGCATCTGGAGCGGAACGACTTCGAGCAGCGGAAGCAGAAACTCATCGACAGCCGGAACGGCGACCGACGACTGGCTGAGGCGAGCCGGTTCCTCATCGCCTTCAACATGGACCGAGACAATATGAGCGCCCTGCTCGTGCATATCGCGCATGAGTTGCACAGTCCTCTCGTAGCGCAGCGTCGAGTCGGGGTCGTTGCGGTCGCGCGTGGCGAGCACGACGAGCGGCGCCTCGGGGCTGACGAGGGCGTTGGGGCCGTGTTTCAGCTCGCCCACAGGCAAACCCTCGGCCTGGACGTAGGCGGATTCCTTCAGCTTCAGCGCGCCTTCGCGGGCAATCGCGTAGTGAATGGCGCGGCCCAGGTAGAGGAAGGTCCGCGCGCTGCGGAGACCTTCGGCGACACTGCGCACCTGCGCTTCCCACGATTCGAGACGCGCTTCCAGCAGGCCAGGCAGCTGACCCAGCTGTTCGCAATGCGCGGCGGCCGTGGCGCTGGTCATGCGTCCCCCAACGCGCGCCAGAAACAGAGAAAGCATGTAGAGCACGCACAGCTGCGTGGTGAAGCTCTTCGTCGCGGGGATGGCGACTTCCCTGCCCGCCATGGTCGGCAGCGAAGCGTCGGCTTCGCGAGCCATCGACGATTCAGGATTGTTGGTAATGGCAACGGTGGCGAGCCCGCGCGCCTTTGCTTCGCGCAGAGCGGCCAACGTGTCGGCGGTCTCTCCGGACTGCGAGATGACCAGCACGCCCGGATCGTGCAGCGTGTGGGTGGAGCGGTACATGTACTCGCTGGAGTATTCAACATCGACCGCGAGGCCGGCGTAGTCCTCGAGCATGATTTCGCCGGCGAGTCCGGCGTGTCGGCTGGATCCGCTGGCGGCGATGACGAGCCGCTGGCGGCCGCGGAGAGCCTCGGCAACGGCAGAGAATGCGTCTGCGCTGAGAACGCCGGAAGGAGCATAGCGTTCGATGGTGGTAGCCAGAGCGCCGGGCTGCTCGTAGATCTCACGCAACATGGCGTGAGGAAAACTGCGTGTGGCTTGCATGGACACCTCTGATGTTAGCGGAAGGCGCGCCTGCAGATCGGGTGCGGATTAGAGCAGTGCGCCGCTGCCGTCACGCGCGGCGATCCGAAGCTCTTACGCTTTGCGGGATTGCAGCGGTGCTGCTCCGTCAGGGACGAGGTGTAGCAGTCGCCGCGCGCTCTGTCGCTAAGATCCCTGCGGCTTCCGCCAGCGAAGGATCGGTTTCCGGGCGGCCGTCGTTTCGTCGAGACGCGCGACGCGGGAGGAGTGCGGTGCATCGAGAACGACTTGCGGATTTTCTTCCACTTCACGGGCGATCTGCCGCATGGCATC
>DASSKX010000668.1:0-3932 GCA_035689925.1 Acidobacteriaceae bacterium | reverse complement strand
AAACTCAGCACGAGTCCCTCAGCAAGCGACTGGCGCAGCAGGGCTGCCGCACGCGCTCCGAGCGCCAGGCGAACTGCGTGTTCGCGACGACGGCGCAGGGCGCGGACCAGGAGCAGCGTCGCCACATTGGCGCAGGCGATCAGCAGAACAACGCAGACGGCGAGGAAGAGCGTGCGCAGCAGCGGGCGCGCATCGGCGACGACAGCGTCACGCAAAGGCCGCACGTCGCCGCGGATGTGCACGGCCTTCAGGTTCGGCGGGAAATCGCGCATCACCTGCTCGGCGACGCGGGCGGCATCGCGGGAGGCCTGCTCCTCGCTGACGCCCGCGCGCAGACGCGCCACGATGTGAAACGCCCACGCGCTTTTTGCTTCTTCACTCAGCTCGTCGGCGGTGAGGCTGAGCGGAACCCAGATCTGCGCCTGATCGAGACGGCCGGGCGTCAGCGGGAACTCGAAGCTGCGCGGCATGACGCCAACGATCGTATAGCTGCGGCGATCGAGCGTGAGGGTCGTGCCGAGGATGTGCGGATCGCGATGATAGCGGTTCACCCAAAACGCGTAGCTGAGGACCGCGACCGGCGCGTGGCCGGTGTCTTCCTGCTGCGTGAACACGCGGCCGAGGAGCGGCGAGACGCCGAGCGTGGGAAAGACAGAGGCGGCGAGGCGCGCGCCGTGCAGCATCTCAGGCGCTGCGATTCCGGACAGTTCGTAGGTGGCGACGTCATACGCGCCCTGGTTTTGGAAGGTGGTCGTCGCGTCGCGGTAGGTCGCGATCTCCGGGCCGGTGATGCCGAGACTTGGCGCGTTGCCGATGTGATCGCCGAGCACGACGAGGCGATCGGGATGGGCAAACGGCAGGGGCCGCAGGAGCACGCCTTCGACGAGCGAGAACATTGCCGTGGTCGCGCCGATGCCGAGCGCCAGCGTGAGCACGACGGTGGTCGTGAAGGCCGGCACCTTGCGCAGCTGGCGCAGTGCGAGACGAAGTTCGGAAGCGAAGGCGGCCATGCGACCTCCTGCGGGAGAGGTTCATTCTACGCATCGCCGCGGCCGCCGGGCTACTGCGGCAGAACAGGAAGCACGAGCCCGGAGGCCTGCTGGGGCGTGTGGTAAACACGCTCGGTCGCCGGGACGAAGTCGGCGCGCGTTGCCTGCCACGTGTCGATGAACTTCTGCGGATTGAGATCGGTCAGCGGGAACCAGCTGCTCTGGATCTGCACCATGATGCGATGGCCATGGAGGAAGGTGTGGTTCACGTCAGGCATTGCGAAGTTCAGCGCCGTGACCTCGTTGGGCACCAGCGGCTCCGGATGCGAGAGCGAATTGCGGAACTTCGCGCGCATGGGCTCGCCGCGCAGCAGTTGTGCGTAGCCGGTGCCGGGAGAGACGTCGATCAGCTTGACGACGAAGTCCGAGTCGGTGCCGCTGGAAGAAATGTGCAGGCGCGGCAGGATGGGCCCGGCGACGGTCACGTCCTGCGGCAGGGGATCGCTGACGAAGGTGAGGACATCGCGCCGTTTCGCCGCGAATCGCTGATCGCCGACCATGTAGTTCTCATCGACGATGGTGGGCGGGTGCTCGACATAGGGCACCGGATTGGCGGGATCGCTGACGTATTCGTCATAGGTGCTCTCGCCGGCGGCCGGAGGATCGAAGCTGAGCTTGCCACCGGCGCGCAGATACAGTGTCTTCTGCTGCGCGTTGCCGGGAGGCCATGCATCGTAGGTGCGCCAGCGATTGCTGCCGGTTTCGAAGGCGTACACCTTCGCTGCGGGCAACGCGCCTTTGCCCTTCAGCCGCGCTTCGAAGAACGGAAACAGGATCTGGTCGCGGAAGTAGTCTGCCGTGGGCGCGCCGAATTGCACGTCGCCGACGCTCGACCCGGGTGTGCGCAGCCAGCCGCCATGCGTCCACGGGCCCATGACGAAGAACGTATCGCGGCCGATGGCGTGATACGTGCGAAACGTGCCGGCGAGGTCCTCGGCGTCGAACCATCCGCCGACAACAAGCACCGGAAGCGACGTCGGGTGCAGATGCTGCGAAATGTCGCGCGCCTGCCAGTACTCGTCATCGGTCGTGTGCTGCGCGTTGGTGTCGAAGAGCGGATTGTGGATGATCCGCGCGATGTCGTGCAGCGCCGGCCCGTGCTGCAGAAAGAAGCGATAGCCGTCTTCGGTGCCGTAATCGAAGCCGCGGCCCGGATCTGCGGGCGGGAAGTCGGGCCCATCGGGGCGCAGACGGAAGTAGCTGGAGTAGATCTGA
Source organism: Acidobacteriaceae bacterium (assembly GCA_035689925.1). Classification (GTDB taxonomy): domain Bacteria; phylum Acidobacteriota; class Terriglobia; order Terriglobales; family Acidobacteriaceae; genus Palsa-343. Next base: position 1,668 of record DASSKX010000668.1, on the reverse strand, counting down.
AATTCCGCGGCCAGCATGAACGCGCCGTTGTGCCACGCATCATCGCCGCGGAAGAGATCGGTCATGGGCGCCTGTGGCGATGCGGCGGCGATGGCGGGATGACCGGAGAGCAGCGCGGCCGACGCATAGAAGCCCGGGTACGACATGCCCCACACGCCGACCCTGCCATTGTTGCTGCGAATATTTTTCAGCAGCCACTCAATCGTGTCGTACGCGTCGGTGCTCTCGTCGGTTTCCCCCGGCGCGGGATGCGGGAGATGCGGGCGCATGTCGACGAACTGGCCTTCCGACTGGAAACGGCCGCGCACGTCCTGAAAGACGAAGATGTATCCGGCGCGATCGAACGCCGGGGATGGGCCAAGCTGGTCGCGGAAAGCATCGGGACCGTAAGGATCGACACCGAACGGGGTACGCCGCAGCAGAATCGGCCACGGTTGCGCGTGATCCTTTGGCACGTAAACCTGCGTGAAGAGACGCACGCCGTCGCGCATCGGGATCATGTACTCGTACTTGGTGTAGCGCGCGCGGACACCGCGCGGCAGCAGCTTCCATGCGGCGAGGCCTGCGGCGCAGGCGAGGGCAATGAGGAGCAGGCGCTTGCGCGCGCGGCGGTTCATACGGGCATTCGAGGCCGATGCTTCCGGCGAGACCACTATAACCGCGCCGCACGCGATGCGATACCATGCATCCGTCCATGTCTGCCGCACCGCAATCTACGGAACTGCGTGGCTCCGTGCTGGTGCTCATCCAGTTCGATGTATGCGAAGAGTTCCGCCTCGATCAGCTGCAGCACTCCGTGAGCGCGCGCACGCTGCCGAAGCCAAGCACGAAGCAGGTGACGCCGGCTTACGTTCGCTACGAGCGTCCGCCGGTTGTCGAACCTCTGGAGCCGCTGGTTTTGAAAACGGGCGAGCAGCTCTCCGCCGAGATCAAATACTACGATTACGGCGTGGTGAGCGTGGTCCTGCAGCACGCGTTTGCCGGCAGCTGGGATGACCTCGTGCAGCTGGCCAGCCGCTGGGTCTGGGACCTCGACTTCGCCTCGCGCGTGGAGCCGATGGTCCGCAAGCAGCTGGAGCGCTTCTCCGGCGCGATGGTCAAGCCGTACCAGCGCTGGCTCAGCGAGGACTACTTCATCTTCCAGGTACGCGAGGCGCCCGGATCGCCGACGGCCGCCGACCTGATCCGCGAGCATGGATCCGGCATCGCGCAGATCGTGCGCGGCGATCGGGCCACGTTATCGGAGGGCGAGTACGCCGAGGTGCTGCGCTCGCAGATTTCGTATTACGCCAATGACCTGACCGTGATTGGCTGGAATGCGGCGTTCCTCTATGACACGGCCGCCGGCGCGGAGACCGCCGTACAGTTGCTCGAGTACGCCAATTCGCAGCTGCTGGAATTCCGACACTACGATGAGCTGCTAACGGACGTGCTCGCGGGTGTCTATCAGTCGCTCGAGAAGAAGCCGGGCATGCTGACGCGCTGGCGCATGGCGAAATCCGCGACGAACCTGCACACCGTGTTTCTGGACGTGGTCGAGCTGACGGAGCGGGTGGACAACGCGATCAAGTTCCTGAGCGACATGTTTGCTGCGCGGCTGTATCGGCTGGCCGCGGCCCGCGTCGGCGTGCCTGACTACAAAGATCTGGTGGCGCGCAAACTGCGCAC
>DASSKX010000667.1:0-2120 GCA_035689925.1 Acidobacteriaceae bacterium | reverse complement strand
CTTCTGCGTCGGCCAAATATCTTTCAGGAACACCGGCTTCCCCGCCGAGTCCTTGCCCAACGGCTCGCTATCGAAGTTATGCCCGATCCGCCCCGCCAGCGCATACGCAACCACCAGCGGCGGCGACATCAGATAGTTCGCGCGAACATCCACATTAACGCGACCCTCAAAGTTGCGATTGCCGCTCAACACGCTTACCGCAACAAGCCCGTGCTCATCGATGCTCTTCGAAACATCCGTCGGCAGCGGCCCAGAGTTGCCGATGCACGTCGTGCATCCATACCCCACGACGTTGAATCGCAGCTTCTCGAGATACGGCAGCAGCCCAGCCTTCTGGTAGTAGTCAGTCACCACGCGCGAACCCGGCGCCAGCGAAGTCTTCACCCACGGCGGAACCGAAAGCCCCTTCTCCACCGCCTTCTTCGCCAGAATCCCCGCCGCCAGCATCACCGAAGGGTTCGAAGTATTCGTGCAGCTCGTGATCGCCGCAATCACCACCGATCCGTGATCGAGGTATTTATCCGGATCGATGTTGAACCTCTCCTTCACCGTCGTTGTGATCGGCCCCGTCTTGAACGTCTTCTCCGCCGGATGTGCATTCGCAACAGCCGACGACGTCGCCGGCCCCTCGCCCTCCTCCCGCGCAATGCCGAGCGCCGTGTCCGTTACCGCAGTCGGCTCCCACGCGGCAGCAGTCCGAGTGCCAAGCGGCTTTGCCGTCGGCGCAAGCAGCGACGGTAGCTGCTTCGCAAAGCTCTCCGCCGTGTCCTTCAACAGCACGCGATCCTGCGGACGCTTCGGTCCAGCAACGCTCGGCTCCACCGCCGCCAGGTCAAGTTCCAGCGTCTGCGTGTACTCAGCCTCCGGCGAGTCGCCCGTGTGGAACAGCCCCTGCTCCTTGTAGTACGCCTCCACCAGCGCAATCTGCTCTTCGCTGCGGCCCGTCAGCCGCAGATACCGCAGCGTCTCCGCGTCCACAGGGAAGATGCCGCAGGTAGCGCCATACTCCGGAGCCATATTGCTGATCGTCGCGCGATCCGCCAGCGGCAGCGCCGCCACGCCGGGCCCATAGAACTCCACAAACTTACCCACCACGCCGAGCTTCCGCAGAGCCTGCGTAACCGTCAGCACCAGGTCCGTCGCCGTCGCGCCCTCGCGCAGCTTGCCCGTGAGCTTATATCCCACCACCTGCGGAACCAGCATGCTCACCGCCTGGCCCAGCATCGCCGCCTCTGCCTCGATACCGCCAACGCCCCACCCCAGCACACCAAGCCCATTGATCATGGTCGTGTGCGAGTCGGTCCCAACCAGCGTGTCGGGATAAGCCTGCAACTCGCCATTCAGTTCTGTCGTAAACACCACACGCGCCAGATACTCGAGATTCACCTGGTGGCAAATCCCCATCCCCGGCGGCACAGCGCTGAAATTGCGAAACGCCGTCTGTCCCCACTTCAAAAATGCATACCGTTCCCGATTGCGCTGAAACTCCAGGAGCGAGTTCGCCTCGTAAGCCTTCGGCGTGCCGAACTCATCCACCTGCACCGAGTGGTCGATCACCAGCTCCGCCGGAATCAGCGGATTCACCTTCTCCGGATCGCCGCCCAGTGCCTTGATCGCATCACGCATCGCGCCCAGGTCCACCACCGCGGGCACACCCGTAAAGTCCTGCATCAGCACGCGCGCCGGCATGTACGCAATCTCGCGGCTGGGCTCAGCCTTGGCATCCCACTTCGCCAGAAACTCGATGTCGTCCGCCGTCACGTTCACGCCGTCTTCGCGGCGCAGCAGGTTCTCGAGCAGAATCTTAAGGCTGAACGGCAGCCGCGCCAGATCGAATCCGCGCGCGCTCAGCGCCGGCAGGCGAAAAATGGTGTAAGACTTTGCGCCAGACTTCAGCGTGGCTTTGCTTTGAAAGCTGTTCATCAGGAAACCTTTCTATCCGCGCCTGTGCAGCGGATGGAACACGCGTGAGTTCCCCAGGCCCTCGCTTTCGGAGACCTGGGATTCTTGAATTTCGTCGAATCAAAGATTAATCGGCTGGGCGAATCAGCGTCCACGGTCGTGGCGTCCGCGGCGGAAGCGCCTCAGAGCGGGTCTGGCAGGAAGATGAAGAACCTTGT
>DASSKX010000666.1:0-3802 GCA_035689925.1 Acidobacteriaceae bacterium | reverse complement strand
TGCGCTCGTCTTCCTCCAGCGATGCAAAACCGAAACGGGGGAAAAACGACAGAGCGCCCGCACCCAAAACTCCCTGCAGGATGTGTCGACGGCTGAGCCTGGTTGCTCGCATAGCGGACCACCTTAGTGTGTCGCTGTCGGCAAGTCAACGCATCGCTGCCCGCGCTGCAGGTGCCGCTTTTGTGAACTCTACAGAGAATGATCCTGGTCAACGGGATTGCTCTGCGAATTCACGGAAACTCCACCAGGCTCGCGTGGTGCCAAATCGCCAATGCACTTATCGACGCGCTGGGCCGAGGTTGACTCTGTATCAGCACACGACTTCCGTCGTGCTAAACGGAGCCGCGAACACCGGGCTTGAGCCCGCGCGCGCAGCGCCTCCCGCGAGCAGGACGGCTGTGAAGCACGCGCTTCAGCCCCCGGCCAGGCCCCTCTCGAAGTTTCGACGCATGACAACCCCGTCGATGAGTGCATTGGCCTGTTAGCTGCAATTGACGAACTATCGAACGAAGGTTACGTGCCCCAGTCGATTTCCAGGGCGCGCCGTCAACCGTCTCAGGAGCTCGCCACACCTGGAGATTTCGTCTCACGGAACGACTCCAGCTTAAGCCGCCGCTTCACATCGAAACGGAAACGGCCACGGCCCGTTGGAACAATTTGCAGAAAGTCGCAGCGCTCCTCGATGCGGCGTCGCAGCAGAATAAGCCTGGTTTCAAGATTGTCTTTGAAGTCGGGTAACTGCAAGCTCGAATCCAGCCGGATCTCCTTGTTCGTAAATTCGCTTCGACCATTGGACAGATAGGAGCAGACAATCTTTCGAAGGATGCGTCCCGGTATGCCTTTCACCAGATAGGCGTCGTCAACGAAGACACTGTCGTCCGATTCGTAGTGTCTGATGAGGGAACACGGGCCGGCCAGGTTCGCGATCCCGGGATGATGCCGGGGTTCATCGGGCGGTAACGCGGCGGCTTTGAGCCGCATCATCGCCATGGTGACCGCGATTTGACGGGCGGCGATCAGCGCCAGGCGCTCATCCATCGCGGTGAAGCGTCCGGCTTCCTCACTCTGCAAGCAGAGAACGCCCAACAAATGGTTCTGTGCGAGCAGGGGAACGGCGAGTTGACTGCAGGCGTTGGCAAGGCCGGGCAAAGGGATTTCACGCGAAGGCGAGCCTTTATTTCCTCTGTCTTCGATGCTGGAGCGCACCAGGCGCGAATAGATCATGTCGCGAGCCAGGTTGGCGTTGCGAATGGCGGAACGCCGAGTGGCGGCAAGGCCGATGATCCCCTGACCGACAGCAACTTCAGAGCCGACACCCGATTCCGGAAATCCCCGGCTGGCAATTGTGAACAGGTGCTTTTCTTCCTCATCGGGGACCAGAACGAAGCTGTGGTCATATCCGAAGAGAAAGGAGAGCCCGTCGAGCGCCGCTGTCAGCAGAGTATCGAGATCGCCGCAGGCGGTGAGCCGTTCCGTGAGCGCATCCAGCCCTCGCAGATGATCGGGGAGGGACTGCAGAGCTTCCAGTGGCACGTTGCCCGCCACGGCCCGGCAGTCGAGAACCTCAAAGATGTCTGCGCCCTGCAGAGAAAAGATGTGGGACATTCCGATCTGCGAGGCGACTGCATCGAGATGGATGCGCAGGCGCTCAAAGACGGGTCCTTCGGTCAACGTGGTTTGGTACGCAAGGTTGAGTTGAAACTGCCGGAACGTTGCGGGCTCAACCAAAAGCACCTGGGCTTTGGGGTTTTCGAGCAGGTTCTTTCTCGACTTGTTGAAGAACTGGAAAGAGAGGGCGACGTGATTTGAGTCGACTCGATGTACGACGGACAGATACGTCACGTTTGGCATGCCGCTGGTGGAGCAGGTGCAGAAGGGGCTGGGGATGGTGCCATCGAAGCACGTTTCGATCTCTTCGAGAGTGACAGGCAAAGTCGGCGTCGTGCTCAAAGTCTGCTCCCGGCACGTGGCCCCGGCGTCTGTTCGAACGCCTGCTGCACAGCGAAGCGGATCCGGACCGGATCAAGAGGTAAGATCCTCAAGCCGATCTTCAGCGGGATGCCGTGAATCTTTGCCTGTTCGGCCAGGATATTCTTCTGGCGCTCGAACGACTCCCAATCCTGGGGAGTTAGATCGCCGGACTCGAGAAACCGCCCCTTCAGCTGCACCGTCTTGTAATTCACGGTCTGGTGAAAGGTAACCGCGATTTCCTCCTGATCCCGGAGGTTTTCCAGCGTTTTCGCGCCCGCCAAAAGCGAAATGCACAAGTCGATGGTACGGCGATCGGGAAGGATCGTCGGACCCCACCCACGGGTGATCTCGGGAGTCAGATGCGCGTCGCGCGTGCCGACAAGGATCGTCCCGGTGTCTTCAATTATGTGGGCTCTGATCCCGGCGCTGATCTCAAAGGAAGGGAAAGACCCAGCCACGTGAACCTCCCTGGCGATAGGCCCAAGCCGATGGTAGCACTGAGGATAAGCACCGTAGCAAAGATTTAAGAACAACTTAGGAAGTATTTAGGAACGCGCATGATTGGCTTCGGCTACGTTGGGCACAGGAGAAAACAAATCATGTCACTCACACTCGTTGAAGACGCCCAAGAGGGCCTGCAACCAGGGACGCAACAGGCAAGCAGCAACCATCGAATCAGTGCTGTCGAGGGAACCCGGGATGCGGATAAATCTTCCGCCACATCGACTCACGGCCAGGTCAAGTACGTACCGGCTGGGACCGGTCGATCCTACAAGAGCCCGATCGATGAAGTCACAGTACTTCTGACTGGCGAGCAAACCGGAGGCAAGCTTTTTATGGCCGAGGCGACTGTTCCGCCGGGCTGCGGGAATCCTCCCCACATACACGATCGCGAAGACGAAACCTTCTATCTCCATCAGGGTACGCTGACCATTCAGGTCGGCGATAAAGCTCTGATTGCATTGCCTGGTGACGTGGTTCAGCTCCCTCGCGGAGTTATGCATTGCTTTCAGAACACCGGAAACGTGAACGCGAAGTTCCTGGTTGTCGCTGCGCCCGCGGGCCTGGAGAAGTTCTTTGAAGAAGCATTCTATCCTGCGGCGGATTGGCCGAATGCGATGCCGCCGATGAATGACGAGTTCATGGGCAGAGTGATGACTGCCGCAGCCAAATGCGGTCTGACCTTCCTTCCCCCGGCATAACGGGGTGGTGCCGGCGGACGGCTTTTTACTCGGCACCAGTCTTACCCGCCGTGCGGGACTGGAAGGGGATGAGTTCGGGCCGGGACAATTGCATGAATTTGAGCGGACGATCTTATTGAAGCGATAAATCGCCAATGCACGCATTCGACGCAAGTGTTCCGGCAGATGATTCCTCTCGATCAGGGCACCACTTCACTCGTGCCAAACGGAGCCGCCAAGTGCCGAAATTGAGGCCCCGCACGCAGTGCCATCCTGCGAGCAGCACCACCGTGTACCACGCCCTTCGCACCCAAGCCGTTCCTACCCCTACCCCCTAACCCCTACCCCCTCGTTGTCTGTCAACCCTTACCTTCGTGTCCTCCCACATTCCAAAGCCTTTCCACGCCAGGAAAGCTGGGAATTCTCCACCCCAAACCCGATATTCTGAAAATAGAGAGAAAAAAGGCTCAGCATCCGGGGCCCTCGGCGAGTTCGCTCGCTGGGGTGGAGCCCGCCGCTGAGCCTTTTTGATTTTCGCTGCAAACTGCCGACTGCCAGCTTTTCGCTGCAAGCTGCCAGCTGCCAGCGAACAGGTACCGGCTACCGGCTACAGACTACAGGCTGCCCCTGGGAGGGACACCCATGGTTCA
>DASSKX010000665.1:0-5546 GCA_035689925.1 Acidobacteriaceae bacterium | reverse complement strand
GCCGCTGGTGCTCGTTGGAGCCTCGTTCCTCGCATACGCCGTTCTGCCGATCGGCCGCAACATGGTCGCCGTCAACCTGGACGCCGGGGTCTTGTTCTTCTTCGCCATCGGAGCAGCAACCGAACTCGCCGTGTTCATGGCCGGATGGTCGAGCCGTAACAAATATTCGCTGCTCAGAGCCATGCGCGCCATCGCCCAGATGATCAGCTACGAGATCCCGCTGATCCTCTCCTCGGTCGCCGTCATCATGATCGCCGGAACTCTCTCCACCTCGCACATAGTCGAGAATCAGGCGCGCTACACCGCCGGCATCGCGCACTGGTACGCGTTCACGCCCTGGGGACTGGCTGGCTTCGTTCTGTACATGATCGCCGCTACGGCGGAAACGAATCGCAGCCCCTTCGATTTACCTGAAGGCGAGTCGGAGATCATCGCCGGCTACTTCATCGAGTACTCGGGGTTCAAATTCGCCCTCTTCTTCCTTGCCGAGTATCTTGAGATGTTCGCCGTCAGTGGCCTGGGCATCACGCTCTTCCTCGGCGGTTGGTCCTCCCCTGTCAGCGTCCTCTCGTGGGTCCCCTCGTGGATATGGTTCTTCGGCAAGCTTATCGTTATGATCCTGGGCTTCATCTGGATCCGCGGCACGCTGCCCCGCCTGCGCATGGATCAGCTGATGAACTTCGCCTGGAAATTCATGCTCCCGATGTCGCTGATCGTCATCTTCACCGCGGGCGTGTGGAGATTTCTTCCTCATGTGATCGCAGGCTCTGCGGCCGTTGGCCTTGTGGTACGCTGGCTCGTCTGTGCATTCGTAATAATCGGGCCTTACGTACTGCTGGCGCGCACTCTCGAGCGCGGCAGGCGGATCGAGAAACGCACGTATCGCTATGCCGAGTGATACGTGTCACAGTCGCTCAGCGACGCGTGTGAAATCGTGGAGAAGGTCAGCATCAAGACAACACATTGAGGATGACCAGCGGCGCTTCGGACAGCCGCGCAGATTGTACGGACGACGATGACTCTGCCCTTCCTGATCCTCGCATTGCTCACCCTGGCCGGGGGCATTGCATCCATGACGCTGCGCCGCCTCGTACACTGCGCGCTGGCTCTCACCGTCGCCTTCGCCGGACTTGCCGCTCTTTACCTGAATCTCGGAGCCGAATTCGCAGGCCTCGCGCAGCTGCTCGTCTACGTGGGCGCCATCGCTATCCTGATCGTCTTCGCCATCCTGCTCACCCGCGGCGGCGACACCGAAGGCGAACCAGCCTTCTCGCCCGCAAGCCTCGGCGGAGCCGTCATCGCGCTCGCCGTCTTTGCCGTGCTCGCCTGGGCTGTTGAGACCAGCAGCATCGCGCATCCCGGCAGCATTCCGAGCGCGCCGCCGAACACGATGCAGCAGATCGGGCTCACGCTGATGCAGCGTTATGTGCTGCCTCTCGAAGTGATCGCGCTGATGCTCACCGCCGCGATGATCGGTGCCGCCATCATCGCTGTCCGCGAGAGACGGAGCGAAGCCGCGGCCGCTGTCGATGCGCCTGGAACGGAGATGCGCGTCGGATGAACCCCCTGGCCGGCTGTCTGATCGTCTCTGCTTTGCTCTTTGCCGTTGGACTCGCCGGCGCCCTGACGCGGCGCAGCGCCGTCCTGGTGCTCGCAGGAATCGAGCTCATGCTGAATGCGGCCAACCTGAACTTCATTGCATTCTGGCGCTTCGGCCCGAGCCCTGAAGCCCTGACCGGATTCATGTTCGTCATCTTCGCGATTGCTGTCGCTGCCGCTGAGGCGGCTGTCGGCCTTGCACTCATCGTTGCTATTTACCGCCACGCCCACACCTCCGACGTGAGCGAGATTACGGAGATGAAGGGCTGAGCATGACCTGGATCGTTCGCAACCTCTGGCTCGTTCCGGCGCTGCCCATCTTCGCCGCCGGCATCGGCGCGCTGCTGAAGCGGACCCAGCAACGCCTCTCCACCACATTAGCGATCGGGTCAATGAGCGCGTCTCTCGTGCTGGCGCTGATCGCCTTCGCAGAAGCGATTTCGCAGCCCGCCCGCCAGGTCTACAACTTCCACTGGCTGCAGTTCGGTAACAACTGGCTTTCCCTGGGATGGCTTCTCGATCCGCTCGCCGCGGTCATGCTGGTCATGGTCACCTTTGTCGGCCTGCTGATCTTTATTTATTCGACCGGCTACATGGCGCATGACGACAACGCCGGTCGCTTCTTCTGCTTTCTCTCGCTGTTTGCCGGAGCCATGCTCGGCGTCGTTATCGCCAACAGCCTGCTGCTCTTTTTCATGTGCTGGGAGGTTGTCGGCCTCACGTCGTACCTGCTCATCGGATTCTGGTATCACCGACCTGCCGCCGCAGCCGCCGCAAAGAAAGCCTTCATCACCACGCGCATCGGCGATCTTGGGCTGCTCATCGGTATGGTCTGGCTCTACGCCCAGTCCGGTACCCTGCTCTTCTACGCGAACGACACCGGCTGCCTCGAGCAGAATGCCCTAGCTGCCATGGCAGCGCATACCGCCGGCGGAATCGCCGTCATCACCGCCATTGGCCTGCTCATCTTCTGCGGTGCTGTAGGCAAATCCGGACAGGTTCCGCTGCACGTTTGGCTGCCCGATGCCATGGAAGGTCCGACCCCGGTCAGCGCGCTCATCCACGCAGCGACCATGGTCGCCGCCGGCGTCTATCTCATCGCGCGCGTCTACCCGCTGATGAGCGGCCATGCGCTCGCGGTGGTCGCCTGGGTCGGCGCCATCACAGCTCTCTTTGCCGCCTGCATCGCCGTCGCGCAGAACGACATCAAGCGCATTCTGGCCTACTCCACCGTCTCGCAGCTTGGCTACATGATGCTCGGACTCGGCGTTGGCGGAGTCGCGGTGGGCATGTTCCACCTCATCACTCACGCCTTCTTCAAGGCGCTGCTCTTCCTCGGGGCTGGCTCCGTCATTCACGGCTGCACCGAAGAGCAGGACATCCGCAACATGGGCGGCCTGCGCCGCTTCATGCCTGTCACCTTCGCCACCTACTCTGCCGGCATGCTGGCGCTCTGCGGATTCCCACTCTTCGCCGGCTTCTGGAGCAAGGACGAAATCCTCCACTCCGCGCACGGCTGGTCAGTCTCGCTGGGCCCGTTCTACCTCGGAGCCATCGGTGCACTGCTCACCGCGTTCTACATGACGCGCCAGATGTACTACGTCTTCTTCGGGCCGCATCGGCTCCCGCAGGCCACCGTCTCCGCCGCAGAAACAGCCTCTCACGCCATTCCCGCTCATGAGATTGAGCCCGTCGTCTCCGCCGGCAGAGAAGGCGAAGCCTGCGAGGTGAGCCATGCCCATGAGAGCCCCGCCAACATGACGGTGCCCTTGTCTATCCTCGCCATCTTTGCTGTTTTCCTTGGATTCGTCGGCACTCCGGCATGGCCGTGGTTCCAGTCGTTCCTGGAGGGCCAGCGCACCTCGCTGGATTTCGGCCGCTTTTCCGAAGCCGGCCTGCTCCCGCTGATGGTCACCTCGTCGCTCATCGTCTTCGCCGGACTCGGCCTCGGCTGGTTGCTGTACGGACGCAAACCCATCGAGAACGCCATGGATCCCGACGCCCTCGAACGCATCGCGCCCCCAGTCTTCCGTGCCCTCGGCAACCGTCTCTACGTCGATGAGTTCTACGGCGCGACATTCATCCGCCTCACGCGGTTTACTTCCGCCTTCTCCGCCTGGCTCGACCGCTGGATCTGGGGCGGGGCCGTGCGTCTGATCTCGTGGATCGTCACCGGCGTCGGCTGGTTCGACTTCTCTCTCGACAGGTTCGTCGTGAATGGCGGCTTCGACCTCGGCTGCCGCGAGCTTTCCTTCGGCGGACGCCTCTTTGCCCGCCTGCAGAACGGCCGCGTGCAGAATTACCTCCGCGTGATCGCGCTGGCCCTCGTCGTCCTCGGCATCCTGCTCCTCTGGGGGCGCCGCGGATGATCACGATCCTGACCCTGTTCCCCTTGGTCGGCGGTCTCGCGGTGCTGGTGCTATCCCGTGCACGCACCGCGGCCCGCGCGCTCGCACTCTTCATCGCGGCGATCACCCTCGTCATGGCCGTTCTGATCTGGCGCGTCTTCGATCCCACCGTCATCGGCCTGCAGTTGCAGGAGATCCACGAATGGGCTCCGTCACTCGGCATCGCTTATCACGTGGGTGTCGACGGACTCAGCGTGCTGATGGTCACGCTGGCTGCGATGGTTACGCTGATGTCGCTGGTGGCTGCCTGGTTCAACACCAAGCTGACGCCGGTCTACTGTGCCTTGGTTCTCTTCCTCGAAGCCGGGCTTTTCGGCACATTTACAGCGCTCAACTTCGTCCACTGGTTCATTTACTGGGAGCTCAGCCTCATCCCGGCATTCTTCCTGGTTCGCATCTACGGAGGACTCGGCCGCGCCCGTGCGGCCACACAGTTCTTCCTCTACACGATGGTCGGCAGCATCGCCCTGCTGCTGGCCTTTCTGGCCCTCTTCCTCGCCACCGGCCACTTCGATCTGATCGAGTTGGCGCGGCTCACCCAGGCAGGACAGCTCACTCCGTCCCTCGCGAACCTGCACTGGCCTGGCAGCACAGCCCACATCGGCCAGCTTCTGTTCTGGGCCGCGTTTCTCGGCTTTGCCGTTAAAACCCCCGTCGTCCCGTTCCACACCTGGCTGCCGGCCACCTACGCGGAAGCTCCGAGCGAAGCCACCATGGTTCTAACGGGCGCGATGTCGAAGATGGGCGTCTACGGCTTCCTCCGCATCCTGCTCCCTATTTTCCCAGAGCAAATGCAACACGCCCGCACTCCCTTGCTGGTGTTGGCCGTCGCCACCATCGTCCTCCCCGCATTCGCCGCGTGGGTCCAGAGGGATCTGAAGCGCACTTTTGCCTATTCCTCCATCAACCACCTCGGCTACTGCGTGTTAGGCGTCTGCGCCGCAGCCCAGTTCACCGAGATGCGTCTCGCACCCGAAAAAGCCGCCGCACTCACCGGCGTCCTCCTCCAGGTCTTCAGCCACGCGCTCACCGCCGCCACGCTCTTCTGGACAATCGCTCTTCTCGAGCGCCGCACCGGTGGCCTCCGGGGCATTGAGGAATTCGGCGGGCTCCGCAGGTTGATTCCCGTCTTCACCGGACTGATGGGCATCACCATCTTTGCCTCGCTGGGCCTGCCCGGTCTCAGCGGCTTCCCCGGCGAGTTCCTCATCTTCAAGGGATCCTTCCCGCTCGCTCCCTGGGCGACTGCGGTTTCCGTTCTCGGTCTTCTGATGACCGCCATCTTCCTGCTCACGATTCTCCAAAAGGTCTTCTCCGGGCCCGTGAACGCGCGGTGGCTGGGCATCCCTGACCTCACTACGAGCGAGCGTCTGACGCTCGCGCCGGCCATCGCTCTCATGTTCGTCGTCGGTCTCTATCCGCAGCTCATCACCGGCATGATTCACGCCACCATCGCCCAGTGGGCAGCAGGAGTCGGCTTCTGATGCTCGCGTGGACGATCTATATCTCCTTCATCGGCGCCCTGGCCGCGCGGCTCGC
>DASSKX010000664.1:0-8647 GCA_035689925.1 Acidobacteriaceae bacterium | reverse complement strand
GCCTCGGGCACATGCTCCCGCAGCGTCAGCCCAGTCGCGAATGTCGCACCTGCCGGCAGTCCGGCCTCGTTCACGACAATCGCGACGTTATCGCGCGTGTCTGCCTGCACGTACAGCGGCCGTACAGCGCTTTTCTCGGTCATGATTGCAACTTCGCGTGGGAAGGAGAGAGGGAGAAACTCGGCATAACGTGAATCTGCGGTCAGCATAGAGACGCACACCAGGCCTGTCAATTTCGCGCACGAACCAGCGCCGCACTTTCAGCGGTCTTATTGCTGTTTAAAATCGCTCTATGGCGAGCAAGCCGTTCTTTACCGAGGAAACACTTCGCTTCTTCCGCGGTCTCAAGCGCAACAACCGGCGCGAATGGTTCGAGGAGCGTCGCGACGTCTTCGAGTCGGCCGTCAAGGCGCCCATGCTCGTGCTCATCGAACGCCTCACCGCAGGCATGGCCGACTACGCACCCGCGCACATGCGTCCAGCAGCGAAGATCCTGTTCCGCATCTATCGCGATACGCGCTTTTCTGCCGACAAGTCGCCTTACAAAACACACCTCGGCGCGTGGTGGGCGCGCACTGGCATGGAAAAGACATCAGGCGCGGGTTACTACATGCACATCAGCGCAACCGAACTGGTCGTTGCGGCCGGCGCTTACATGCCGGAGAAAGAGCAGACTCTTGCCATCCGCCGTCATCTGCTGAGTCATCCGGAGGAATGGAAGGAACTGATCGAGGACCGCAAGTTGCTCCGCGAGTTCGAGGTGCACGACCCGGCCGCGCTTTCACGCCCGCCCAAGGGTTTTCCTGCTGACCATCCCGCCATCGATTGGATTAAGTGGCGGCAGTGGGGTGTTACGAAGCATCTGCCCTCCGAGACAGCGCTTCATGCAAATCTTGCGAATGACGTAGAAGCCCGTTTTCGTCTCGCAACGCCGCTGGTGGATTTCCTCAACGCACCCCTGCTGCGACAGGAGCGACCGCGACGCGTGCTTGTCTCGGCACTCCCACGAAAGTAATTTCCACTATTCGCCTGCGCGCGGCTTTACCAGCGCCAGCAGCGGGCATACACTGCATCGCAAGGACCCGTGACTATCCCAACCCCGCATAAACAGCGGCTTCCCCGCGCTCGACAGCGCCGAAAAACCTAAGAATTCCGGGTTTTCCAGAGAAAAACCAAAGAAAACCGCAAAATTCCTGTGGAAACCGGGCTTTTTTCGTTGACAGCGGTCGCGGAAAGCCGCAAGGTTAATGGCGGCAGGTTCTTCCGGACCCGCGTCATTACTGGCTGTTCCGCTTGTATGGGCGCGTAACAATCTACCGGAGGTTCCAACGGCCGGGCGCCCGGGGCGCTCTGGACAAGGCAACACAAAGGAGGAAGTCTCAATGGCAGCAACTATGACGAAAACCGCTCTGGTGCGCGGTTTGGCAGAGAAACTGGAACTCACGAACAAGCAATCCGCTTCGTTCCTGGATCTGCTCGCGGAAACCGCGATCAAGGAAACCAAGAAGAACGGCGTCTTCGTGATTCCCGGCCTGGGCCGCCTCGTAAAGGCAGAGCGTAAGGCGCGCATCGGCCGCAACCCGCAGACCGGCGAGCAGATCAAGATCAAGGCTAAGACCGTCGTGAAGTTCCGCGTCGCGAAGTCTGCGAAGGACGCGATCGCGCCTCCGAAGAAGTAGTTCAGGTTTCATCCAGACAAAGAGGCGAGCTTAGGCTCGCTTCTTTTGCTTTCCGCCCGGCGCGCGATTCCCTGTACCCTGTCTTCCGTGACCCTGCTCCAGATCCAGAACCTGAACATCCACTTCGGCACCACACCCGCCGTACAGGACCTTTCGCTCGCGATTGGGAGGGCCGAATCTCTCGGGCTTGTCGGCGAATCTGGCTCGGGCAAATCCGTTACCGCCATGGCAGTGCTGGGCCTGCTCGGCGAAGCCGCCACGGTCACCGGCCGGATCGAATTTGAGGGCTGCGACCTGATCCCGCTGCCTGCCTCCGCGATTCGTCGCCTGCGGGGGCGGGAAATCGCAATGATCTTCCAGGAGCCGATGACCGCACTGAATCCGGTTATGCCGATCGGCGAGCAAATTGCCGAATCGGTCCGTGTGCATCAGCGCAATCTCTCCCGGCGCGCGGTGCGCGACCTGGTTCTTGAGGCCTTGACCGCAGTCGCGTTGCCCCGCCCCACCGAACGCTACGGCGACTATCCCCACCAGTTTTCCGGCGGTCAGCGCCAGCGGATCCTTATCGCGATGGCCATCGTGAACCGGCCCCGTCTGCTCATTGCCGACGAGCCTACCACCGCGCTCGACGTCACCGTCCAGGCCCAGATCCTCGATTTGCTGGCTAAACTGCGCGAGCAATTCGGCCTGGCCATGCTCTTCATCTCCCATGATCTTGCGGTGGTCTCGCAGGTGGCCGACCGCGTGGCGGTCATGCGCCACGGCGTGCTGCTGGAACAGGCCAGCCGGCAAGAACTCTTCAGCCATCCTCTGCACCCTTACACGCGCAGCCTGCTCGGTGCCGTGCCTACGATGCGGACCGCTCTGGACCAGCCTCTTGCCACTCTCCAGACGGCAGCGACTCCGGCGCCGTCGCTCCCCCTGCTGGAAGCCTCCCCCGGCCATTGGGTTCGCCAAACGCCGAAATAGACCTTCGGGCCATAGACTCCATCCAATCCTCATGTAGAGTGGTAAACGGTTCTCGAACCCATGCGCGCGCTCCTGCTTTCCGACATTCACGCCAACCTTGAGGCCTTCGAATCCGTCCTGGCCGCCGCACCGGCGCATGACGTGGTCTGGAATTTGGGCGATGTTGTCGGCTACGGGGCCAATCCCAACGAAGTCATTGATGAAGCACGGCGGCTCGGCAGCGTTTTTGTGCGCGGCAACCATGACCGCGCCTGTTGCGGCCTGGGCGGCGCGGAGGACTTCAACCCAATCGCGCAGGCAGCCTGCCGCTGGACCGAGTGTGTGCTGACCGATGAGCATCGCGAATGGCTGCGCCACCTCTCTGCCGGGCCTATCTCGCCCGACGGACCACAGGTCAGCTGCGTCCACGGCTCGCCGATGGATGAGGACGAATACATCGTTACGGTTCGCGATGCCTGGCCTTCGCTCCTCAGCACCGATAAGCGCGTCACCTTTTTCGGCCATACGCACATGCAGGGTGGCTTCGCGACCAATGGCGACGAATGGTTCCGCCTCACGCCGCAGTACGGCACCAAAGATGAGGCTGAAGAATACGAATTGCCATTGCGCGAGGGCGCGCGCTACCTGCTCAATCCCGGATCGGTGGGTCAGCCGCGTGACGGCGACTGGCGCGCCGCCTTTGCGGTGTACGACGATCAGCAGATGCTGCTCACCTGGCACCGCGTTCCCTACAACCTGCGCGAGGCGCAGGAGCGCATCGTACGCGCCGGCCTTCCCAATCGGCTTGCCAGCCGCCTTAAGGACGGCAGGTAGTTCGCCGACCAGCTTCTATTTCTGCATTGTGTAGCTCGAGTTGGGGACCTTCTGCGCCGCCTGCGATGGCGTTGGCAGCAGGGAACGATCCCATCCTCCGCCGAGCGCCTGCACCAACTGCACCGTCGAGATCATCTGCGAAACCTGCAGCGCATTGAGCGTTTGCTGATTGTTGAGCAACGTGGTTTGCGCCGTCACCACGTTCACGTAGGGATCTACCCCGGCCTGGTAACGCTCCATTTCGAGGTCGAGGAATTCCTGGGCAGACTTCACCGCCTCCTGCTCGCGCAGGATTTGCTGTGAGTAGGTCCGCGTCGCCGAGAGCGCGTCTTCCACCTGCTGGAAGGCGGTCAGGGTTGTCTGGCGGTATGTGGCGATGTTCGCGTTGTACTGCGCCTGATATTGGTGCAGGTCGGCGCGGTACAACCCTGCGTCGAACAGGACCTGGCCTGCCGAGGCGCCAATCGCCCAGAAGCGGCTTGGCCAGTCCACCAGTCGCGACAGTACCGAGGATTCATATCCGCCGGCTGCCGAGAGCGTCACCTGCGGGAAGAATGCCCCGTACCCGATTCCGATCGTTGCGTTCGCCTGGGCAACGGTTCGTTCCGCGGCCGCGATGTCGGGACGCCGCTCCAGCAACTGCGACGGCACCCCTGTCGGAATCGACGGCGGATTGTAGAGCACGGGACGCACCGGCATAGAGAAGTCTGTGGCGGGCTTGCCCAGCAGGGTGGCAATCGCGTGCTGATACTGCGCCCGCAGCAGACCTACGTTGATCTGTGCCGACTGCGCCGCTGCCAGGGTCGACCGCGATTCTGCGACCGAAATGTAATCGCCGACGCCCGCTTCATATGCGCCCTGCGTTGCGTCGAGCGCCTTCTGGTCTGCAGCAACCGTTTGGTTCAGGATCTGCTGGAGCATGTCCTGGCCACGGATCTCGAAGTAGTACTGCGCCAGGAGCGATTGCTCCAGCAGAGTCTGCGCGGCGAGGTCCGCCGCGCTCACCTGCGCAGCATATTCCGCCGTCCGCACCTCATTGCGAATCTTCCCGAAAATATCCGGAGCCCACGAGATGTCCACAGGCAGGGACCAGATCGTCCCCGTCGAGCCGGTGTTGGCAGTCGATGTAGCATGCAGATTCCCTGACGACTTCTGCCGATTCCACGACGGAGATGTGGTGATGGTGGGCCAGAATTGCGAACGAGCTTCCTGCACAATGGCGCGTGCCGCGAGGTACTGATTGAAATAAACCTTGATCGTCTCGTTGTTGATGTTCAGTTGATCCTCAAGCGCGTTCAGCTCCGGCTCGTGAAACACCTCCCACCACTTTCCGCGAATCATCGCGTCGCTCGGGCTCGCCACCTTCCAGCCCGGCTGGTCCTGAAAATTCACGGTAGATTCCTTGTAGTTGCTCCCCGTGACTTGCGGTGGTGCGGGTGCGTGATACCGAGGTCCGATGCGGCACCCGGCCACGCTCAGAATCATGGCCAAAGCAGCAGCCGCCGCCATGGCCGGCCTCGAGATCCGAGTCCCTGCATTGAAAATAGCCCACTTCGTCATACGGTTCCTTCAATTTCCGCGCGGAAGGTATCGTGCGTCTTGCCCATCAGACGAAGCCGCAGCTTATCCATCGTCAGATAAACCACCGGGGTGGTGTAGAGCGTAATCAACTGACTGAGCAGCAGTCCGCCCACGATGGTGATGCCCAGCGGCCGCCGCAGCTCCGAGCCTGTTCCGGTCCCGAATGCCAGGGGCAGCGCTCCGCAGGTCGCCGCCATTGTCGTCATCATGATGGGGCGGAAACGCAGCATGCAGGCCTCAAAGATTGCGTCGTAGGTGCTCTTCTGCTCTTCTCGCTCTGCCATCAGCGCGAAGTCGATCATCATGATCGCGTTCTTCTTCACAATCCCGATCAGCAGGATGATGCCGATAATCGAGATGACGTTGAGGTCCATGTGAAAGATCATTAGCGCCAGCATCGCTCCAATCGAGGCCGAGGGGAGGGTCGACAGAATCGTGAGGGGATGCATCAGGCTCTCGTAGAGAATACCCAGCACGATATACACCGCCAGGATGGCCGTGATCACCAGATACTTTTCGCTGGCCAGCGAATCCTGATAGGCCTGCGCCGTCCCGGCGAAGAAGCCGTGTACCGTAGAGGGCAGCCCAAGGCGCCTCTCCATGTCCTGCACCTCGCGGGTCGCATCACTGAGTGACATGCCAGCCGCAAGATTGAACGACACGGTCACAGACGGGAAAAGCCCGGTGTGGTTCACCTGCAGTGGCGTCGTCGAAGTGCTGGCTTTGGCGACGGTGCTGAGCGGCGAAATCATCGTGAGCCCGGGAGGCGGCGAGGTCGTGTTTGCAGTTGATCCCTTTGGCGTAAACCAGATGTCCTTAAGCCCCTCCGGCGATTGCCAGTATTGCGGCGCCACCTCGAGCACCACATAGTACTGGTTAAGCTGCGTGTAGATCACCGAAACCTGCGACTGCCCAAATGCACGATAGAGCGTGCTATCCAGCGTCTGCGGAGTTTGCCCCAGTCGTGCCGCCGTCACGCGGTCGTAAACCAGCCTCTCCTCCAGTCCTCCATTTTGCTGGTCAGTGTTCACGTCCTCGAGCCCTGGCAGCGTTCTCATGTTCTGGAGCAAAATCGGTCCCCAGTGCGCCAGATCCGGAATGTTATCGGACTGGATGGTGTACTGATACAGCGCGGAACTGCCTCGTCCGCCAATCCGCAGGTCCTGCACCGGCTGCAGGAACGCCGACGCGATCGGCAGCCTGTTGATTTTCGGCCGCAAGTCGCTGATCACCTGCATCGCGCTTTCCCTTCGGTCGCCTGGCCCATTGCCAAGAGGTTTGAGCGCGATGTAGATGAACCCTCCGTTGCTGGCTCCGTTCCCGCCGGTGTACGCGTTGGCGTGGGCGACGGCCGGATGCGCCTTAATGATCTTCATGAGCGTCTGTACGGAGTAATTCATGAACGGGAATGACGCATCCTGCGGCCCTTGTACTCCACCGACCACTGCGCCGGTGTCCTGTTGCGGGAAAAAGCCCTTCGGAATGCGGTAGATGACCACCACGTTGAGGGCGATGGTCAGCGCCAACACGATCAGCATCAGTCCGGGATTGTCCAGGACCCAGGCCAGCGACACTCTGTAAATCGACAAAAGCCCGCTGAAGAACCTCTCGCTGATGCGGTAGAACCAGTTGTGGCGCTCGCCCGGCGGATGGTGTCGGAGCAGGTGCGCGCACATCATCGGCGTCGTGGTCAGCGAAATGACCATTGAGACCAGAATCGCCACGGACAGGGTCACCGCAAATTCGCGAAAGAGCCTGCCGACAATGCCGCCCATCATGAGGATGGGGATAAACACGGCAATGAGCGACATGCTGATGGAGAAGACGGTGAACCCAATCTCGCGCGCGCCCACGAGCGCCGCGTTGATCGGAGGCATCCCGCTCTCCAGATGTCGTGTAATGTTCTCCATGACCACGATGGCATCGTCTACGACGAAGCCCGTAGCGATAGTGAGTGCCATCAGCGACAGGTTGTCCAGACTGTAGCCCAGCAGATACATGGCCACGAACGTACCGATCAGAGAAACGGGAACAGCGACACTGGGGATGAGTGTCGCGCGCGGGCTGCGCAGAAAAACAAAAACCACCAGCACCACCAGCACGATGGAACCCATCAGCGTGTGTTCGACTGTCGAGACGGAAGCGCGAATGGTCGTCGTGCGATCGAGGACCAGCGTTGTGTGGATGCCCTGGGGCAACACCGCCTCGAGGAAAGGAAGTTGTTCCTTGATGTTGTCGACGGTCTGGATGATGTTCGCACCGGGTTGGCGGAACATGATAACGAAGACGGCGCGGGTGCCATCCATGTAGCCGGCGGTGCGGAGGTTCTGCGACGAGTCGTAAACGCCAGCGACATCCGACAGCCGCACCGCGGCCCCGTTATGGTAGCCGATGATCAGCGGCGCGTAGTCCTTCGCCTGCGATATCTGATCGTTGGTGATGATGTCCGCCCGAACCGCCCCGTTTGTCAGGAATCCGCGCGGCTCATGGGAATTCTGTGAACTCAGCACCGCCTGCACGTTGCTGAGCGTCATGCCGAAGCTTTCCAGCTTCGTCGGATCCGCCTCGATGCGAACCGACGGCGTTGCGCCTCCACCAACAAACACCTGCCCCACCCCGTCGATCTGCGAGAGCTTCTGCTCGAGTATGGTCGAGGCCAGGTCATACACTTTCGTCACGTCGTACTTGTTCGACGTCAGTCCCAGAATCATGATCGGCGCATCTGAGGGATTGACTTTTCGGTACCGTGGGTTCTGCGGCAGGTTCGCCGGGAGGTAAGTTCGCGCGGCGTTAATCGCTGCCTGCACATCGTGCGCCGCACCTTCGATATTGCGGCTCAAGTCGAACTGCAGGGTAATGTTCGTGCCACCCAGCGAACTGGACGACGTCATTTCCGTGATACCGGCGATATGCCCCAGCTGGCGTTCCAGCGGTGTCGCTACGGAAGCCGCCATAATTTCCGCGCTCGCACCCGGCAGATTCGCGTTCACGCTAATCGTCGGGAAATCCACCTGCGGGAGCGGAGATACCGGTAAAACGGTAAACGCGATCGCGCCAGCGATCGCCACTGCGATGGTGAGCAGCGTGGTTCCGACTGGACGCCGGATGAATGTCCACGAGAAGCTCACAGGCTGGTCTCCTCCGGCTTCGGCATGGAGGTGCCCGCGTGCTCAGCCGCGTGCAGCGAAGGCCGTTTGCCGGTCAGCCGCTGACCGAGCCGGTCGAAGAATATGTAGATCACCGGCGTCGTGTAGAGGGTCAGGATCTGGCTCAGCAGCAAGCCGCCGACCATGCAGATGCCCAGCGGACGCCGCAGCTCTGACCCAAGTCCCGTGCCCAGCGCAAGAGGCAGGCCGCCGAGCAGGGCCGCCATGGTCGTCATCATGATCGGCCGGAAGCGCAGCATGCTGGCCTCGAAGATCGCCTCAGTCGAATCCTTGCCGTGCTCACGCTCCGCTTCCAGTGCAAAGTCGACGATCATGATGCCGTTTTTCTTCACAATGCCGATCAGCAGAATGATGCCGATGATCGCTACGACACTCAGGTCCTGCCGGAACAGCATCAACGACAGCAGCGCACCGACACCAGCCGACGGCAGCGTGGAG
>DASSKX010000663.1:0-7072 GCA_035689925.1 Acidobacteriaceae bacterium | reverse complement strand
ATCGCCCGTGGATCGGCCGCCTGGTGTTCTCCCATCAACTGCGTCTGCACGTACGGCGGAATCAGCTCCATCACCTGCACCTGCGTCTCCTTGAGCTGGTACCGCAGCGACTGCGTCCAGGAGTGAATCGCCGCCTTGGTTGCGCAGTAGGTGGCCGTCAGCGCCATTGGCACGAAGGCCAGCCCGCTCGACACCGTCATCACCGTAGCCTGGGGTTGTCGCTTCAGCATCGGCAGCAGGAAAGTCGTTAACCGGATCGGTGCCAGCAGGTTCGTCTCCACCGTGGACTCCACCAACGTGAAATCGTGATTCGGGTCGTTGAGGTTCTCCGGCTTCATGATTCCGGCGTTGTTGATCAGCACGTTGAGCGAGGGATACTCCTCCTGTGCCGTCTTTGCGAAACGCGTGACCGCATCGCCGTCCTGCACGTCGAGCACGGCGGCCTTCATTCCCGGATTCGCTCCCGTGACTTCGTCCAGCAGGTTCCTGCGCCGTCCGGTCACAATGACCTGGTTACCTTCTCGGTGAAAGGCCTCCGCCAGCGCGCGCCCAATGCCGCTGGTCCCGCCGGTGATCAGGATGGTGTTGCCGCTGATGTTCACAGCCCGAGGTTCCTCCTTTCCCCAGCATAGCCGCCGGTTCAGAAGCGTGCGCGCCAGCTGGCGAGCGACAGAATCCGCATGGTTTTCCGGCGGCCATGGAGCAGTACATGAAATATCGCACTGCGATATAATGGAAAAGGAGGACGGAGTATGACCAGCTCGATTTGGCATATACCCGGCGCAACATCAACCCCAACGAAAGGAGATTTAGTGTTCCATAGTCTTGCGACGCTGCTGGAATTTCCCCTGGTCACAAGTGATGGTGAAAGGCGGCCCATCCGCAGCTTTCTCTTCGACGACCGCTCCTGGCTCATTCGCTATCTCATCGTCGATGCAGGGCGCTGGTACGCGCCACGCAGGGTGGTGATTCCCGCGTCCGAGGTCGAAGTTCCGGATTGGAACAACAAAATTGTCCCGGCTCGAATGACGCTCGACCAGCTTCTCGCCAGCCCGGGCCTCGACAGTATTCGGCCGGTTTCGCGCCAGCAGCAACTTGCCTGGAACCGCGAATTTGGCTGGCCGGACCGCGATCCATACTGGTGTGGACCCGCCGCGGCCGGCAGACAATTTCGGATTCAGGGCAAGGACGACCCCCACCTGCGTCGCACCACCGATCTGGCCACCTATGAGATCTGGGGCAAGGATGGCTGCCTCGGCATGCTGGAGGGTTTCTTCCTGCGCGTCGGCTCGTGGCGCATCGACTACCTCCTCATCCGCTCCGGCCAGTGGACCTTCCGGGAAAAAGTCGTTCCAACGCTCCAGGTCGTCTCCATCTCGTGGGCGCAGCATCGCGTCGAGGTCGCCGATCAGCCGCGCGATGCGTCGCTGGCGGACACCCAGGGGTAGGAATCTGGCAATACCTCGCAGTGCGATATACTTTCTCCGATGAGCCTTGCCCACGCGACTCACCGCACGTCTCGCCCCGGACCTGCTGATCTCGACGACACTGTCCGGGACCTCGCGCGCTTCCGCTACGCGCTCCGGATTTTTCTCCGGTTCAGCGAGACCGCTGCGCGCGAGTGCGGTGTCACGCCGCAGCAGCACCAGCTCATGCTCGGTGTTGCCGGCTTCAGTGGCCGCGGCAATGCGACCATCTCCGAACTCGCGGAGTTCCTGCAGGAGCGCCACCACTCCGTCGTAGGACTGGTTGGACGCGCCGTGCGCAAAGGACTCATCCGCACCGTACAGGACCGCGACGATCGCCGCGTCGTCAACGTTTCGCTCACGCCGACGGGAAGACGCCTTCTCGCACGCCTCTCCACGCTGCATGGCCGGGAGGTAAGCCGCATGCGCGCGCTCATCGAGGCAGGCGATATCGGCAGTTTGCGCTCTTTTGGGAAGCCAGCCGGACGCTCCAAAACATCGCGAGCCTCCTCGGTCAGCACGATTCAATAAGGAAGGAAATAACCGTCAGGATCGCCGTGACAGCCACCCCGAGCAAAACCACGAAAAGACGAGACCTGCTGCTGCATCACCCGATGCTGCGCAAATACCTGCCCCTCGTTCACGAGGACCTCGCCGCCGTCTACTCCCGCGATCTGCAGAAGTGGCTCATTGTCGCGCCCCTCATCGGAGTCTTCACCGGCCTCGCGATTACTGGCATTGCCGTCATCATTCTCGGCAAGATCTGGCCCCTCGTCCTGGCGTACTATCTCAACCATCACTGGGCTATCGTGCCCGGGCTCGTGCTGGCGTTCGCTGCAACCGGCCTCATCATGCAGCTCTTCACGCCCGATCCGGACGAGCACTCCACCGAAGAGGTCATCCGTTCCTACCACGAGCACGAGGGCGACATTGACATGCGCCCCTTCGTGCCTAAGATTCTCGCCGCCATCACCTCCGTCGGATTCGGTGGCAGCGCCGCGCTCGAAGGCCCCAGCATCTACGGTGGAGGCGCGATCGGCTCCTGGCTCTGGGCCCGGCTGCGGGGCGCCATGCACATGGACGCGCGTGACCGCCGCATAATGCTCATCTGCGGTGCCGCGGCCGGCATGTCGGCAGTGTTCCGTGCACCACTGACCGGTATCGTTTTCGCGCTGGAAATGCCGTATCGCGACGATCTGGCCCACGAGGCGCTCGTCCCATCGCTTATTGCCTCCGTCGTCTCGTTCGTCACGCTCAGTTCTTTCCTGGGCTCGGCGCCGCTGTTCGATTTTATTGGTGCGCGCACCTTCGATCATCACGACCTCTACTGGAGCGCGCTGCTTGGCCTGCTCGTCGGCATCATCGCCATGGCCTTCGCCGTCACCTTCCGGCGCACCCGCACCTTGTTCGTGCGCTGGGCGGTGCCGCACTGGGTCAAGCTCACCGTGGGCGGGCTGCTCACCGGCCTCTGCGGGTGGGGATTCCTGCGGCTCTATCCCGGCCTCCTCGTGCCTCTCGGTCCCAATTACGAAGCCGTCGGCATGGTCCTGAACGCCCATCACAGCAGCACCCAACTCGTCGCATTCAGCGGATTCAAGCTGGCCGCCACCATCTTTACTTTGGGCTCCGGCGGAGTCAGCGCCATGTTCGTTCCGCTCTTCCTCACCGGCGGATCCCTGGGCACAGCCTTTGCCCAATCCATCGTGCACAGCGGGAACCTGGGCCTGTACGCGGCGGTGGGCATGGCCGCCTTCATCTCCGCCGGCTACAAAACGCCGCTGGCTGCGGCGGTCTTCGTTGCCGAAGCGACCGGCGCTCACGCCTTCCTGATTCCAGCGCTCATTGGAGCCGCCGTCGCTTACGCCATCTCCGGAGATGCCTCCGCTTCCGGCGATCAGCGCCTGCACGAGGGCATCAAAATCCAGGAGCTCGTTGAGACCCCGGTCAGCGAAGTCATGCAGCAGCACCTCGTCTCAGCGCAGGCCTCGCTCACCGTCCACGAGTTCGTCAGCACGCTTTCGCCGCACGCGCACCACGAGGCATTCCCGGTCTTCGACGGCACGGAACTCCGCGGCGCCGTCACGCTTTGGTCGATGCTGAAAACACCGCCCGACCGCTGGCGCACCACGCGCATTGGCGACCTGATTGATGCTCGTATCGGCCGCGTTGCGCCGGACTGCGACGTGCGCGAAGCGCTGCGCCTGCTGCTTGGCGAGCATAAGCAGCCCATGCTGCTCGTCGTTTCAGGTCAGGGAAAGATGCAGGGCCTCGTCACGAAGACGGACATCCTCCACGCGTTGAAGACACGCCACGAGGAGAACCTGCCCGCCACTGCTGTGAACCAGCAGACACAAGCTACTCAATTGGAGGAAGCGGTGCGGGTACCGCTGCCGCGCTGACAACAGAGGGAGGATGAACGATGGCCGAATTTCCGATTCCGGAGATCGCCACAAATCCCGAATCGCAGTCGAACAGGAAGGGCCAGTTTGGCGTCGCGCTTGAGCCGCAGGTGATCCGCATCTGCGGCTACGCCGTTCTGGTTGGTTTCGTCGGTGGACTCGTCGCCCAGGGTCTCCTCGAACTCATCTACCTCTTCACCAACATCTTTTTTTACGGCCGCTTTTCCTTCGCCATCACCAACCCGGCTCATCATCATCTCGGCGCCTGGGTGATTCTGATTCCCGCCATTGGCGGACTGCTCGTCGGCGTCATGATCCATTTCTGGGAGCCGACTCTCAAGGGCCACGGCATTCCCGAAGCGATGGAGTCCGTCCTCTTTGGCCACAGTCGCATGCGCCTCCGCGTCGCCATTCTCAAGCCGCTGGCCACCGCCTTCGCCATCGGCACCGGCGGCCCGTTTGGTGCCGAAGGCCCCATCATTCAGACCGGCGCAGCGATCGGGTCTCTCTTCGGGCAGGCCATCGGACTCACCCCCTACTATCGCCGCGTGCTGCTGGCCTCCGGAGCCGCCGCAGGAATGGCTGCCACATTCACGGCGCCCCTCGCCGGCGTCCTCGTCGCCGTCGAACTGCTCCTGTTCGAACTCCGCGCCCGCTCCTTCATCCCAGTGGCGCTGGCTGCCGCCGTCGCCACTGGCGTCCGCATTCACTTCGCAGGATGGACGCCGCTCTTTCCCACACCGGAGTTCAAGCTCACCGGCATGAAGGAGCTGTGGCTCTTCGCGGTATTGGGGATTCTCATGGGCATCGTCGGCGTCATCATGATCCGCGTCCTCTCCTGGCTGGAGGACTTCTTCGACGAACTTCCCATCAAGCACGCGCTCATCTGGTCGCCCGTCATTGGAGCGCTCGTCCTCGGCGTCCTCGGCTACTTCTATCCGCAGGTCTTCGGCACCAGCTACGACACGATCCGTGACATGCTGAACGACCGTCTCACGACCGGACACCTGATCGGCATCTCCGTTGCGAAATTCTGGGCTCTCGTCATCTCCCTCGGCTCAGGCACCACCGGCGGTGTCTTTGCTCCGTCACTGGTCGTCGGCGGCGGACTCGGCGCCGCTTTCGCCACGGGCATGAAGCACCTGCTCCCCAATGTCGTCAGCGACCCCGCCTTCTATGCGCTCGTCGCGATGGCCGGTGTGTTCGGAGGGATCGCCCGTGCCCCCTTCACCAGCATCGTCTTCCTCTTCGAGCTGAGCCATAATCCCAACGCGCTTCTACCATTGGTCGTCTGCGTAATGATCTCCGATGGGTTCGTGCGCCTGTGCAGCCGCGACTCCATCATGACGGTCAAGCTGGTCAAGCGCGGCCTCATCGTCCTGCAGGACTACTCCGTCCCTGTCCTCATGCGCGCCCGCATTGACCAGGTCATGCGCAGGCAGTTCAGAATGTTCAACGCCGATGACGAGCTGCGCCATGTGCTTGAGAAGTTCGTTCCCGACGACGAGGTTCTGTTTCCTGTGGTCGACGGCTCCGGAGGACTCATCGGTATCGTCGAACCGCATGATCTGCTCCGCACCGAGCCGCCCGACCACCACTACAAGATGCGCGAACTGGCTCGCCGCGACTTCGTTCTCGCCTTTCCCGGCGAGTCGGTGGACCAGGTCCATCGCGACATGATGCTCAGGAATACCGAAAACGTGGTTGTCGTCGACTCGAACGGCGCCCTGCGGAAGCCCCTCGGAACCGCCCGTGCCAATGACATCCTGCAGCTCCGCCGCTGGCTCATGGAAGAAGAGACGCGCGACTCGAAGGAGAAACTCCGTTCCACCGTCATCAAGGAAGGATGACCGCTGACTCCGGCCATTTGCCAATCATCCGCGCCACCCCTTAAGTTATTAAGTTTTCGCGCGGAGTCGAAATCCCCACGTTCAATTCATCCCTCCGCGCGTGCGACACAGGAGGGAAAGCATGTCCGAAGCGGAGCTCAGGTACCAGTCAGGTTTTGGGAACGAATTTGCCACAGAGGCTGTTCCCGGTGCATTGCCGCAGGGCCAGAATGCCCCCCAGCGGTCCGCTCTCGGCCTCTATACCGAGCAACTCAGCGGAACCGCCTTCACCGCACCGCGCGCGACGAACCGCCGCACCTGGACTTACCGCATCCGACCCTCCGTTACCCACAAACCATTTGCCGAAATAGGCTCCGGCCTCTTCCGCAGCGGCCCGTTCACGGAACTCCCGAGCCCGCCAAACCAGATGCGCTGGAACCCAATCCCCATGCCCGACAAGCCGACCGACTTCGTCGAAGGCATCGTTACGATGGGCGGCAGCGGCGATCCGGCGATGCAGATCGGCGTCGGCGTCCACCTCTACGCAGCCAATGCCTCGATGAAGGGCCGCTACTTCTACAATGCCGATGGCGAGATGTTGATCGTTCCGCAGCAGGGCGCTTTGCGCATCGCCACTGAACTTGGCATTCTCGGTGTTGCTCCCGGCGAGATCGCCCTGATCCCGCGCGGCATCAAGATTCGCGTCGAACTCGAGGGCCCGTCCCGCGGTTACATCTGCGAAAATTACGGACTCCACTTCCGCCTGCCTGACCTCGGCCCGATCGGCGCCAACGGTCTGGCGAACCCCCGAGACTTTCTCGCGCCCGTAGCTGCTTATGAAAACCTCGACGGCGATTTTCGCGTTATTGCCAAATTTCTCGGCCGGATGTGGGAGGCCGAAATCGACCACTCGCCCCTCGACGTGGTCGCGTGGCACGGCAATTACGCGCCCTGTAAGTACGATCTCTCCCGCTACAACTGCATCAACACCGTCAGCTTCGATCATCCGGACCCGTCAATCTACACAGTCCTGACCTCGCCCTCTGTTCTGCCCGGTACCGCCAACGTCGACTTCGTCATCTTCCCGCCGCGCTGGCTCGTCGCCGAGCACACCTTCCGCCCGCCCTGGTTCCACCGCAACATGATGAATGAATTCATGGGCCTCGTTTTCGGGGAGTACGATGCCAAAGCAGAAGGCTTCCTGCCCGGCGGCGCCAGCCTGCACAACTGCATGTCCGGCCACGGCCCCGACGCCGAAACCTGGGAGAAGGCCAGCGCAGCCGACCTGAAGCCAGTTAAACTCGACAACACGCTGGCCTTCATGTTCGAAACCGGCCTGCCGGTCCGGCCCACAAAATTCGCACTCGAATCCAGGATC
>DASSKX010000662.1:0-4485 GCA_035689925.1 Acidobacteriaceae bacterium | reverse complement strand
CGCCGATTCCGGCGGTCGCGACGGTGTAGGCAAGGGCCGCGCCGACACCCACTGGGGCAGACAGCATCACGATATTCGTGAACGCGAACATCGTCTCGGTAAACGACTCGGCAACGCGGAGCATCGGCTCGCGTTTCTTCTCAGAAAGCTGCCCGAGCGCAAGTCCGAAGATGATCGCGAATACCAGGACCTGCAGAATCTCATTGTCGGCAACGGCGCGTGCAATGTTCTCCGGAAACACGTGCAGCAGGAAACCCTGCCACGTAAGCGCCGCGTGCTGCGAACCGGTGATAGCTGCCGCAGCCGATTTGGCCGCCCCGGTGGCGCTCAGATTCAGCCCCACACCCGCTTTCGATATGTCGATCGCGGCGAGGCCGATCACCAGCGCGATCGTGGTGAGCACCTCAAAATAGATCAGCGACTTCAGCCCCAGCCGGCCAACGGTTTTTGCCTCCGCATGGCCCGCGATGCCGGTGATCAGCGTTCCCAGGATAAGCGGTGCGACAATCAGTCGTATCAGCCGCAAGAAAATGTCACTGAAAATACGGCAGGAGATCGCTGCGTGCGGAGCGTCGAGACCAAACTCGATCCCCGCAATCATCGCGAAGAAGATCCAGCCCGTTAAGGTCCGATGCCGCAGGGCAGCGAACGCCATCACCGCCAGCGCGATCAACCGAATCGCTATTGCCGCAACGGCTGAGCCGGCGTGGAAATGCTGCAGAGCACTCCCGGCGACATACAGAAGCAATCCGCACAACACCAGCAGCACGATCTGCGATCTGGTCGAACGGAGGCCCATGGCGCCGGGGTTCATGACCAGCCAGCATATCGTGTTTACGCAGCTCGGCGATATGCGCCTGTTCTATCCTGATCTCAGGATTTTTCAGCTATGCGAGCTGTCTTCGTCGCCCTGCTTCTCGCGTCTTTCTCAGCCCCCACCTTGCGCGCGCAGGTGCTGGATCCGCTCGCGCCAAAGCCGAGTACCAGCCAATCCACCAACCCGCTGACGAATCCCGGAGCGACTCCCGGCGTTCAGCTTCTCTACGACCTCGAAGCAAAGTTTGCAGCGGATACGGCCCACGGTGGCGGCCCGGCTTTCGCCTCCTGGTTTGCTCCTGACGCCGTCACTCTGGCCAACGGCAAAGCTCCGGTCGTGGGTCATGACGCGATCGCCGCCGCCGCCACCTGGACGCCCGATGCCTACCAGCTCACCTGGACACCCGAGGGCGCGCGCATTTCCGCCAGTGGAGACATGGGATTCACGTGGGGACACTACACGGGGATTTCAAAGGACAGCAACGGCGGCACCATCAAGGCCGAGGGCCGCTACATGACCGTGTGGAAGAAGCAGCCTGACGGCACCTGGAAGGTCGAAGTCGACGCCAGTAACGAGGGGCCGCCTGCCGACTGCTGCAGCCTTCATTAGCCGACGGATCCAATCTCACCCGAACGAGGGCTCCTCCTCGCGCCGGGATGTCTACATCTGGTTACTTAACTCAAACGGTTACCGCCACACGTTTCCCGACCCGAATTGACAACGCATGCGCGTCCTTTGTCTGTGACAATCGCGTTGGGCCCCGGTATTTGCATTTGCCCCAACCGAAGGGAAGCGGCTGTATTTCGATGAGCTACGGGACGTTAACGGCGCCGCGCAATGAAGCCGAACGGCTAAAGACGCTGCTGCGTTACGAAATCCTCGACACGCTGCCCGAAGCTGCCTACGACGAGATCGCCCGGATCGCCGCGCAAATTACCGGCGCTCCCTTCGCTTACATCGGATTCGTTGACGCCAACCGCCTGTGGTTCAAGTCGCGCGTTGGCTTCACGGCCAGGCAATGGCTGCGTACTGCGACTGCCTGCCAGTACGTCGTACTCGGTAACGAGCCGATGCTGGTCCACGACGCCGCGATCGACTCGCGTTTTCTTGCGGAGGGCGCGACTCTCGCTCCTGAGCTGGACTGCCGTTCTTACGCCGGCGCGCCGCTCTGCGGGCCCGGCGGTGCCGTTGGGACTCTGGCCGTACTGTCGCCCATCCCGCAGGCGTTTACAGAGGAGCACGCCTCGATCCTGGCTGTGCTCGCGCGTCAGGTAGTCACCCACCTCGAGCACACGGTGCAGACCCGCGCCCAGGAGCGCGCGATCCGCGCACGCCAGCGGATCGAGCGCGCTCTAACGGCCGAGCGCAATTTCGTCTCCGCCGTGCTCGATACCATGCCGGCCCTCGTGTTGGTGCTCGATAGCGCCGGCCGCATTGTGCGTTTTAATCGTGCCTGCGAGGAAATTACCGGCTACACCTCTGCCGAGCTCGCCGGACGACCGATTCCGCGCGGTCTCTTTTCTCGCGAGGATCATCAGCGCGTGCTCGCTATGCTCTGCAACGGAGCGGACGGGAAGCAGCATGAGCCGCGCGAACTGTCCTGGTTTTCCCGTGACGGGCAGGAGCGCTGCATCGCCTGGAATACCACGAACCTCTCTGATGGCATCGGAGAAACGAGCTTCATCATCATGACCGGTGTGGACGTCACGGAGCGCCGCCGCCTCGATCGCATGAAGGATGAATTCATCTCGACCGTCAGCCATGAGCTGCGTACACCGCTCACTTCGCTGAATGCCGCCGTTGGCCTGCTCGCCAGCGGTGCGCTGCGCGACGCGCCGGACAAATCGGATCAAATGATGCAGGTCGCCATCGGCAATTCCCAGCGCCTTGTCCGCCTTGTTAACGACATTCTGGACTTTGAGCGGATGGGTGCGGGGCGCCTGACCATGCAATTTGCTGAGGCAAGCACGCAGGAGTTACTGCACCACGCCGCGGAACTCCATCGCCCGCAGGCCGAGAAGGCCAGGATCGGCTTGCGTGTCGAGCCGCACTCCCTCTCCGTCTGGATCGATCGCGACCGCATCCTCCAGACGCTCGGCAACCTCATCAGCAATGCCATCAAATTCTCGCCGCAGGGCAGTGAAGTCGTGCTCTCCGCGCGCCCGCTGCACGGAACGCACGCGCTGCTCAGCGTGCGCGATCAGGGGCGCGGCATTCCCGCCGAAAAGCTGGAGCTAATCTTCGAGCGGTTTCAGCAAGTGGATGCGTCCGATTCGCGCGCCATGGGCGGCGCAGGACTCGGATTGGCGATCTGCCGCAACATCGTCCGCCAGCACGGCGGGCGCATCTGGGCGGAGAGCGTTGTCGGGCAGGGTAGTGCCTTCCACTTTACGATTCCGCTCAGGACGCGGCGTCAGCGCAAGCTGCAATTAGCCCCGTCGCACTGAACCCAGCTCTTCGTGGTTATTCGATTCCACCTCTGCCGGTCGTGCTGGTGCCGGTGGTCGCGGGACTGACTGTGCCACTGCCCTCGGCTGCACGCCGGTGTGCGGCATCATCTGATGCATCGTCACGATGAGTGCCACGGCAGGCGTCGATCCGGCGCAACGATAAGCATGCGGGGTACCCGCATCGAAGTACGCGCTATCGCCTGCGCTCATCGTGTGCATCCGATCGCCGTGGCGGATCTCGAGATCGCCCTGCAGCAGATAAAGAAATTCGTATCCCGGATGAACGTGCGGCCGCACCTCGGCTGTCTTCTTGGCCGGCACGAATTCCGCGTAATAAGGATCGAGTTGTCGGTCGGGAACCATGTAGGCCAGGCTCTCGAAGTAATAGGTCGGATCATCCACGCCCGACTGCGGCAGGCGCACACGTTCACTGCGCCGGTGCACACGGAACAGCGGATGCGGTTCCGGCTCGAAGAAATACGAGAGGTCGCGCCCGAAGACCATCGCGATCCGCGCAAGGTTGCGCAGCGTCGGCACCACGCGGCCGGTTTCCAGTTGCGAGAGGAAGCTTGCCGAGAGCCCTGCGAGCCGGCCCAGTTCCACCAGGCCCATCGAGCGCTTCAGGCGTAGCCGCCGAATGCGCTCGCCGATATGTTTCTCAGCAATAAAAGCATCGGCAGACGGAGCATCGCTCGGTGCCGAATCGAAATGAGGAGCGGCAGGTTCTAACTTGCTGTCCATGACTGTGACCCATGAGTATCAGCCTGAGTTTCTGCGATGGCTGAAGCTATCAGAATGTTTCCCAAATCACAAGAAGTTTCGATCACGTCAATCGTTACCAAAGGCGGCTCTGAGTCACTCTGCCGATTACCGCTGTTCGCGCTCACTCGTCGAGCTGCCCTTTTGGCGTCGCGCAAGCTTCTGAGGCCATGCGACATCCCGGCCAAACCCATCGCGCCCTTTGCTACGCTGGGAGTGCATGAACAATCGCGCAGCCTGGGTCATCGGCGCATCAGCCGGTCTGCTGTGGCTCGTCGGATGTGCCTTGGCGGGCAATCCGCAGCCGCCGACCCTCTGGATGCCCGAACCGGTGCGTGACCTCAGCGGAGTCCGCGTAGGAAACGATGTCCATCTGCACTGGACCATGCCGAAAAACACCACCGACAAGGTCGCTTTGCAAGGCAATCAGCACGCGCACATCTGCTGGCTCCCCCGAGC
>DASSKX010000661.1:0-4603 GCA_035689925.1 Acidobacteriaceae bacterium | reverse complement strand
AAATGGAAGACGAAGGCACGAATGATCTGCTGATCAGTGACGTGCTCCGAACGAACGAGATGCAGGTGTGGTTCCTGAGCGAGCACCTGGTGGAGATGCCGCTGGTGCATGCCGAGGAAACCGGAGCGGAGCAGGGCGCCGAAGGTGGAACGCAGAAGCCGTCCAGAAGGGCAAGTTAGGTCAGAAAGTCAGAACCAAGAAAATCAGAAGCCCTGTCCTATCTCCGGACAGGGCTTTTTGTTGGGTGCATGTGCAAGTGGCTCGCCTGAAGCGGCGGGAAGTGGCGAGGGACAGCGGCGGTGGTCCGGGCATATGATGGGGGCGCCTTCCTACAGCGTTTCAGGAGACGCCATGGCCCCTTTCCGGTCTTCCACACTGCTGGCTGCAGCGGTTCTGCTGTTCCCCTCCGGGCTCTTCGCACAAACACAAAGCAATGCCGAGGCCCCGCAGAGCCAGACCACTGCGCAGAATGGCGTACCGCTGTTCCGGACCAATGCAAACCTGGTGCTGGTGGACGTGGTGGTGCACAACAAGCAGCAGCCGGTGCTCGGGCTCAAGCAGTCGGATTTTCACATCAGCGAAGAAGGGCGCGAGCAGAAGATCACGGTTTTTGAGGAGCACCGGGCGACCGATGCGCTCCAGACGGTGAAGGCGCCTTCGTTGCCGCCGCACGTATACACGAATGCGCCGCAGTTCCAGCTGACTTCCGCTGCCAACGTGCTGTTGCTGGACGGGCTGAACACGCCACTATCCGATCAGGTGTACCTGCGGCGGAGAATGCTGAAATTCCTCGGCACCATTCCGCCGGGGACGCGGGTGGCGGTGTTTACGCTGGGCACGTCGCTGCAAATGATCAGCGGGTTCACAACCAATGCGTCGGAACTGGCGAAGGCGCTGGGGCCGGGGAGAGGCAATTCGGAGAGGAGCGCGTTGTTCGATCCTGAGTTCGACAACGCGACCAATCAGGAACTGGATCTCGCGACCTCGCTTGGCCTTTCGCAGATGGCGATCTCGCAGCTGAAGCAGTATGTCTCGGACACGCAGAATTTCCAGACGGGGCTGCGCCTCCAGGTCACGCTGGATGCGCTGGATCAGCTGGCCCGCTATCTGACCACAATTCCGGGGCGCAAGAACCTGATCTGGTTTTCGGCGTCGTTTCCGCTGAGATTCCTGGAGGGCGGCAGCAATCCAAACATGGATCCGATGGCGGACTTTTCGACCCAGGTGAAGAAGGCCGCCGAGTTGCTGGCGCTGTCACGGGTGGCGGTGTATCCGGTGGACACGCGCGGGCTGTTCGATGCGCCCAGCTCGGATGCGGGCACGGTGGCGGGACTAGCCAACGAGATGCGAACCGTTCCAGCGGGCGCAATCGTGAACGGGCAGACGGTGGTCACGCAGAGCGGCGGCGGGAATGCCGGCATGGGATCGCTGAGCGCAGATCAGCTGCAAACGGCCAGCCCACAACCGGGAGTGGGCGGTGAGGTCGGACTGAAGGATCAGCGATTCATCAACGACCTGGCTTCGGACCACTTCAATATGGACCAGATCGCCAAAGAAACCGGGGGCCAGGCCTTTTATAACCGGAACGCGATGGGAACCGTTCTGACCGAGGCCATCGCGAACGGGTCCAGTTATTACACGATCGGCTATACGCCGGAAGACCGGAACTACAATGGCGCGCTGCGGCAGATCGGAGTGCACGTGGAGGGCGGGCGCTACGACCTCGAGTACCGCCACGCCTACTTCGCGGACAATCCAGCGGACGTCGTGAAGTGGACACCGGGCAAGCGGAACGCGCTGGTGGACGCGATGCAGCACGGCACGCCTTCGCTGGCGCTGGTGGTCTTTAAGGTGCGTGTGCTGCCGGCGGGCGATCCGGCGCTGGCGAACGAGACGCCCACCGCAGGCCCGGCGGGGCAGATGGCGGGACAACTGAAAAACCCAAGGCGCTTCATGGTGGATTTCTGGATCGATCCGCGCGGGCTCGACCACAAGACGATGCCGGACGGGAGCCAGCAGTCGCAGGTCGAACTGACGGAAGTGGCCTACGACGTGGGCGGCATCCGCGTGAACTACGTCGACCAGGCGCTGGGTGTGACGCAGACGCAGGAGCAGGCGGCGCGCTCGCTGGAAGCCGGATTGCCGCTGCATGCGCAAATCGATCTGCCCGCGCAGAATACGTATCTCCGGGTGGGCGTGCATGACATGCTGAGCGGGCGCATCGGGACACTGGAGATACCCGTGGCCGCCGGAAAGTAGGGCGCGGGACGAGCGGGGGACCCGCGAAAACCGGGGGATTGCGTATCTGCCGACTCTTTCTCCAGAGCTGCGGCATCTATACTGTGGTTTCCCAGGGCCTCACATGCCAGTCGCCGTCGACCTTTTCATGCGCTATGGATACCTGATTGTCTTCGTCTGGGTATTGACGGAGCAGATGGGGATTCCTGTGCCCAGCACTCCGCTGCTGATTATGGCCGGGACGCTGACGGCGACGCGGCAGATTCATCTGCTGCCGGTGGTGCTGGCTGCGCTGCTGGGAAGCCTGATTGCGGATTCGGTGTGGTACGTCTTCGGCAAGCGGTACGGATCGGCGGTGGTGCGGCTGGTCTGCAAACTGAGCCTCGAAAGCTCGGCGTGCGTGCAGAAGACGGAGTTGTACTTCACGAAACGTGGCGCGGCCGCCCTGCTGATGGCGAAATTCATTCCGGGGCTGGGCTCGGTAGCGGCGCCGATCGCGGGGCAAATCGGGATGGACTACGGGAAGTTTGTTGTCTTTGACGCGGGCGGCATCCTGCTGTGGAGTCTTTCGGTGACGCTGGGCGGGCGGTTCTTCGGGGATATGCTGCGGCGGAATCCGCAGACCTTTTCGACGGCGGCACACTTCTTTGGGCTGATCTTCGTGGTGTTGCTGGCGGCGTTTATCACCTGGCGTGTGCTGCAGCGGCGGGCGTTCCTGCGCTCGGTGCGGATGGCGCGGCTGGAGCCGACGGAACTGAAGCGGATGATGGACGATGGGGAGGCGGTGTTCATCGTGGACCTGCGGCATCCGCTGGATTACCTGCCGGATCCGCGGACGCTGCCGGGGGCGCTGAGCCTGACTCCGGACAAGCTGATGGAGCACAGCGAGCGCATCCCGCGGGATCAGGAGATTGTGCTGTTCTGCACCTGCCCGAGCGAGGCGACGGCGGCACGGATGGCACTGGCGCTGCGGAAGATGGGCATCCGGAAGGTGCGTCCGCTGCGCGGCGGCTACGACGAGTGGAAGAAGCTCGGGTATCCGCTGGTGGAGATTCAGCAGACGACGGCGGCGTGAAGCCGAGTGATCAGCGATTAGTGATCAGTAACCCTCAGAGTGGGCGGAGCGCGTTACAGGCGCGCTCCAGATCCTCATCGCGTTTGGCGAAGCAGAAGCGGAGGAGGTTCTCTCCGCGTCCCTCAGCAAAGAAGGCGGTGCCGGCGACGGCGGCGACTCCGGTGGAGCGGAGGAGGTTGCGGGCTTTCTCGCGCGCGTTGGCGCCGGGGATTGAGGTTGCGTCGGCGAGGACGTAGTAGGCGCCGGGCGGAATCGATGGCGTCATGCCGGCATCGGCGAGGGCGGTGCAGAGCATGTCGCGTTTGGCCTGGTATTCGGTGGCGAGCGCGGCGTAGAAGGACTCGTCGAGCTCGAGGAATCCGGCGGCGCAGGCGTGCTGGAAGGGCGCGGGCGCGCAGACGTAGATGAGGTCGTGGAAGTAAGCGATGGCGGGCATCCAGCGTGCGTCGGCGGCGAGATAGCCGATGCGCCATCCGGTGATGCTGAAGGTCTTCGACAGGCCGGAGATGGTGATGGTGCGGTCGGCCATGCCGGGCAGCGTGGCCAGGCTGATGTGCTCGGCGCCGTCGTAGAGGAAGTACTCGTAGATCTCGTCCGTCAGGACGAAGAGGTCGTGCTGGATGGCGAGGTCGGCGATGGCCTGGAGTTCGGCGCGGCTGAAGACCTTGCCGCAGGGGTTCGAGGGCGAGTTGATGACGATGCCGCGGGTGTGCGGCGTGACGGCGGCGCGGAGGGCGTCGAAGTCGATGGTCCAGTTCGGCGCGGCCATCGAGACCGCGGTGGCCGTCACGCGGAGGGCGGCCAGGGTGTTGAGGTGATAGCCGTAGAAGGGCTCGAAGAGGATGACTTCGTCGCCGGGGTTGAAGAGGGCCATGCAGGCGGCGTAGAAGCCTGCGGTGGCGCCGGAGGTGACGAGGATTTCGGATTCGGGGTCTGCGGCCAGTCCGTTGTAGCGGGAGA
Source organism: Acidobacteriaceae bacterium (assembly GCA_035689925.1). Lineage (GTDB taxonomy): Bacteria > Acidobacteriota > Terriglobia > Terriglobales > Acidobacteriaceae > Palsa-343. The sequence goes on along the minus strand of DASSKX010000661.1, from coordinate 330 downwards.
GCTTGTCGGCGATGGCGACGCGGAGAGGGGCGATCCCGTCGGCGCGGGTGTAGATGTTGAAGCCCTGCTCGATGGCCTCGATGGCGCGCTGCATGACGGGCGAGGGGACTCCGGTGTCGCAGACCCCCTGGGCGAGGTTGATGCCGCCCATGCGTTCGCATTCGACGCTCATGGCGCGGATTTCGGATTGCACGAGGCCGGGGGCGATGGCGCTGAGGCGGAGTTTGTCGGCGGCGGCGGGCATGGAGTTAGGGTAATCGGGTTTGGGCGGTAGGGGGTAGTGGGCCAGGGTGTTGAGGTGATAGCCGTAGAAGGGCTCGAAGAGGATGA
>DASSKX010000660.1:0-6570 GCA_035689925.1 Acidobacteriaceae bacterium | reverse complement strand
AGATCCTGAAGCAGGCCGTCGGCAATGCGCAGATGACAGCCGACGTCGTCAGCATCCTTTCCGAGCGGCTCTCCGCGAAGCGGCTGAACGTCGTCGAGGCGGCGCTGCAACATCCTGCCGACAACTCCACCCTGACAGCAGAGATGCTGCCGGCTGACCTCTTCTACCTCGCTGCGGCCTGCCGGCAGGAGCATCCCGACGCCGCTGCAGGCTGGGGCCCCGCCAACAAGGAACTGGATGGGCTGGTGCGGAGCAATGCAACGGAAACCAGCGTGGAGCGGCTGGCGCGCGACTTCGGCGGACCTCATCCGACGCTGGAGCAAAGCGAGATCCGTACCCTCGAGAACGTGAAGCCCTTCCCGGCGCTGGCCGGCTCTGCCAGCCGGCTCTTCGGCGAGTCCTGGGACTCGAACACGCTCTACTGGGCGCGGGTCGCAGACGAGCAGGGCACTCCTCCCGAGATGCTGAACGTGCTGGTCCCTGCGCTGACCCAGCACATGATCTCCAACATCTTTGCAACCGACATTGAAGATCAGCCGGCGCTGCTGCGCGCTCTGCAGCAGACCGGCGAACAGTATCGCAAGGGGCAAATCAGAGTCCGGATGGCCGGCACGCCGGTGCCGCCGGGCAATCAGGGCTGGTAAGGACAGAAGGAGCGTTATGATACCGAAAATTCTCTTTACGCTCGGATTAGGGTCGAGTGTCGTCCTGCTCATGGGGGCGGCCCCACAAATCCCGCAGCGCAGTTCTCCCCCGATCAAAGTCAACGTTGTTCTGGTACAGCTGAACGTTGCCGTTACGGACAAAAAAGGCCACTACATCAGCGGGCTCAAGCCGGAGAACTTCGCCATCTACGAAGACAAAATCCCCGAGAAGATCGCGTCCTTCGAAGAGGGCGATCAGTCCGGCCGCAGGATCATCAATCTGGCCGGCGGAAGCCCGGCCGGAGGCGTCGACGCGGCGAAATCAGAAGCCGCGAACACGGCAATTTCCCCGGATCCCTCAGCGGAAATGCCCGGTGCCAATGTCTTCATCCTCTTCGACACCAGCAACTACATGTACCGGGGCTTCGTCTTTGCGCAGGACGCCATTGCCGGGTTCGTGCGCTCGATGAGCGGGCCCGACAGGATTGCGTTCTACTCCTACAGCCGCGATCTGTCCCGCGGCACAGCGCTCACCGGCGACCGCCCGCGCATCCTCAATGCGGTGCGCAGCAGCGTGGCGGGCGACGACGCGGCCCTCTACAATTGCCTGCTGATGACCGTGCAGGATGCGGCTCCGCTGCGCGGACGCAAAGCCATCGTCGTCTTCTCGAACGGGCCGGACAACGCCAGCTCTGTGCCTCCTGAGGACGTCGAGGAACTCGCGCAGTCCACCGGCACCATCATCTACATCATCAGCACCCAGCAGGCGGAGCAGGAATCCGTCTCCGAAGCCGTCTTCGAGCGCATGAGCAAGGCCACCGGCGGCAAAGCCTACTTTGCCAAGAACTGGGAAGACGAGGGGCGCGCCTTTGCTTCCATTCACGAAGACCTCTCGCACCTCTACACGCTGAGCTACTATCCGCGCGCAAACTCGAATCACGGATGGCGGCGAATTACGGTGAGGCTGGTTGGCCCGGGACTGCAGAAATACCACGTCCGTACGCGCGATGGCTACCGTCTGCTGGAGCAGCCCACTCCCCTGACCGAGGCGGTCAGCGCCGAGCACACGGGCGACCGTGGTCCGACGATCGCAGCGGATCCCGGACACCGCTAGTCCTTCAGGCGCTGCTCCTGCCGACTGCCTCCAGCAGCCGGTCGAGCAGCGCCTCCTGCCCTTTGAAGATCCGCGGTCGCGCCTCATCCATCCGGAACCATTCCCCGCGGTCTGCCTCGGGAATCATGATTTGCCTGCCGGAGCGTGGCGGCCACTCGATGGGACAAGTGTTGCTGACCAGCGTGGCCGGGTCGAAGTCCCCCTCGACGGCCCACGCCTGCACCCGTTTGCCGGAGGGTTGGCGGATTTCCCCAAGAGGAAAGAACTCGCCCTCAACCGGCGAGCCGGTTTCTTCCTCAAATTCCCGACGCGCGGCAGCCAGCGGATCTTCGCCGGCCTCGTACTCGCCCTTGGGAATCGACCAGGTGTCCTTCTTCACGTAATAGGGCCCGCCGGGGTGAACGAGAAAGACCTCCAGGTCCTTCCCGGTCCGGCGGTAGAGCAGAATGCCGGCGGAGGTTTTCGGCATGACTCCACCATATCGCTCGACCCACGCCCACGCTACAGCACGGCCGAATCCGCTTACTCGGTTCGCGGCAGGATCCGCAGAATCCCGGGGATTACCAAAGTACCAGATGTCGTTTCGATCAACTTCCTCCTCGTGAAGGAGTTGGCATCCTGCCCGTACTTGTCAGCCTGTACCACTTCCGTACTGGCCTCCCCCAACTTCTGTACCATTGTTTCCACTCGAACAGGGCAGTACACTCCGTTCCTACGCTTTCGCTGCGCCGCATGGCCAGCCAGATGTGGAGGTGTGCGTTGCACTTTGCTGCTACTCGGAACCCGTCGGTCATCGACTGGACCTTTCCTGCCACCTTGCAGGAGGTTTGGAATAACCTGAACTCCTCGCGCCGCCATGAGATCGCCCTCGACTGCGCCAGCAGCCCCGAGCGCCGCAACCTCCTCCCCCTCACCCTGCGGCACCTGGCCAACAACCTCGGCAGCCGCTCGCAAACCATGGCCGCCCTGCGCGAGCAGGACTTCGCCGCGCACATCGTCGCCTTTATCAACAGCGACCCCGACGCCCTCGACGAACTCTTCCGCGTCTACTTCTCGCTCCGCCACAAGAAGATGGTGGCGGCATTCCTCGAATGCATGCCCATCCGCCCGACCGACGGCACCGTCAGTTCGAGGGAACTGGAAAAGTCCCGCTCCGAGTTTGTAAAGGCCATCACCACACTCCTCCGGGACTTCTCCCACGACGACGTGGCTCTCTACACGCAGGTCCTCGCCTGCCAGAACCCGAGTTTCTGGGGCGAACTGCCCAAGAGCAATTTCCAAACCATGGATGCGGCTCTGGGCAGCCGCACTCCGCAACCGCCGCCCTCGACCGCTCCCCGAACCTACGCCTCGCGCGTTCTCGAGCCTCTCAAGTCCGAAGAGCGCCGTGCTGTCGAAGAGCCGCGCACGGCTGAACAGCCCTGCTCGACCCAGGACCTCCAGACGGAACTGCTGGAACTCACCGACCTCTTCACCCGCACCGCGGATGAGCTGGCCGCCGCCACCGCCGAACTCCGCGAAGGCAAGCTGCCTTCCTCCGACGGCAGAAGCCTCGGCAGCCTGGCGCCGGCCTTCGCACGGCTCGTCGCTCGCGTCCGCGCCAGCGGGGAAGCCCTCGGCATCGCCTCTTCCGGACAGGCCCTCTACTCCGTCAAGGACATCGCGCCCGCCATTGCCGCCCTTCAAGAGGCGGAAAAAGCCCAGGCCGAAGCGCAGCGCACCGCCAAACTCATCGAGCAGGTGCTCAGCCTGGCTACAACCGATGGCCGCGATTTCCCGCCGCTCGCCTCGCTGAAGGCAAGCGCGCGCGCCGTTCAGCAGGAACTCACCGCGACCCCAACCGATGCCGCTCTTCACGACAAGCTCCGCGCCTTCGAGCTGGTCCTGCGCATGGTCGACGCGCATGGCACGCCTGGCGAAGACGAGGATGCGGAAGACGTCGTCGCTGGCCAGTTCGGCGCCAAGCTGCTCTTTGCCCTCGGCAGCGGCAGAATTGTGCGCTCCACCGTCTCCGAGCCGGAAGTGCAGGTCGCGATGGTCGCCTCGCTGCCGCCGATCTCCGAGCCGCAGAGCGTGCCCGCGCTGGGCCTCGATTCCGCCGACTTCGCGGACGAGACCAAGGCCGCCTTCCAGTCGTAATCCGGCCGAGGGCCGTGGCAACACCGACCCACGGCCCTCTCCCGATCCCGCCCCCAGCCGCCCGCTGACTCGCCTATCCCTCCGCGCGAAATCCTCGCCCTGCCGTCGCCTCCCGCGCACCTTGACAGCGGATATGGTTGAATCGAAACTATGCCGCCTCTTTGGAAACCGGAGAGCTGGGAAGAACGTCTGGCCGAACTCGAAGCCCGCTCCGGCGAACGCAAGGAAGCCCCCCTGCGCCGCGACGTCCGCTCCCTCGGTCTGCTGCTCGGCCGCGTCCTCCGCGAGCAGGCCGGCGACGCCCTCTTCGAACGCGTCGAGCAGCTGCGCCAGTCCGCCATCCGCCGTCGCGAAGCGCAGACCCAGGGCCGCACCCGCGAAGCCGAAGACCTGATGCAGATGGCCGTCCTCGCCGTCAGCGCGCTGCCCGTAGACGAAGCCTACCGCCTCAGCCGCGCCTTCGCCTTCTACTTCGAGCTGATCAACCTGGCCGAAACGAACCACCGCAAGCGCCGCCGCCTCTCCCTCCAGATCCGCGGCGACGTCGACCACCGGGAAGCCCAGCGTGGAGAACTCCGCGGCACCCTGCGTGCCATGCGCGAAGCTGGCATCTCCGCCGACCAGGCCCTCAAGTGGCTCAGCAAAGTTCTCGTCGTCCCCGTCTTCACCGCCCACCCCACCGAGATCGCTCGCCGCTCCGTGCTCATGAAGCGCCGCCGCATGGGTGAGCTGCTCGAAAAGCTCGACCGCATCCCGGTTCCCGACGAAGAACTCTCCGCTCTCGAAGAAGCGCTCACCGCCGAGATCACCGCGCTCTGGCAAACCGACGAAGTCCGCAGCCGCCGCCCTGCCGTGACCGACGAAATCCGCATGGGCCTCGACTATTACGACGTCTCCCTCTTCGAGACGCTCCCCGGCCTGTACGAAGAAGTCCGTGCCGCGCTGAAGAGTGAGTATGGCCTCCATCTCGAACTCTCCGAGCTTCCCCTCCTGCTCGCCTTCGGCTCCTGGATCGGCGGTGACCGCGACGGCAATCCCTTCGTCACGCCTGAAGTCACGCGTCAGGCCATCCTGGCCGCCCGCTCCCGCCTGCTCGAGTGGTACGACGAGCGACTCCAGCAGATCATCCATCTGCTCACCACCTCCGCCCAGCAACTGCCCGTCAGTGACGAATTACAGCAGCGGCTCCGCTCCTTCCAGGACGAGCTGCACCTCAGCGCCGACTCCGCCTTCGGCACCAACTTCGAGTACGAACTCTACCGCCGCTACCTCGTTTGTGTGCGCGCCCGCCTCCAGCACACCGCCGGCAAGAAGAGCACGGATCCCAACCTGCTGGAATCCGCCCTCGACGGCATCTCGCCCTACTGCTCCGCCGCCGATTTCCTCGAGGACCTGAACGTCATCCGCCGCAGCCTCGCTGCCAACCGCGGCCTCCGCATCGCCGAAACCCTCGTCGATCCGCTGCTGCTCGTCGTGCGCACCTTCGGCCTGCATCTGCACACGCTTGATGTCCGCCAGCACGCCAACGTGCACCGCAAGGCACTGGAAGAGGCCTCGGCCTGGTGCGCCCAGAAGGGCGGCGATACGCCCGGACCCCTCAGTCCCCAGACACGCGACGTGCTCGAGACCATGCGCGCGATCGCGGAGATCAAATCCGGCTGCAGCCCGGAAGCCATCCGCCACTACATCATCAGCGGCGCAGCCTGCGTCGCGGACATCACCGCCGTCGTCTGGCTCGCCCGCCTCGGCGGCGTGCAGGTGGCTGGCAACATGGGCTCCGACGCCCACTGCGGCGACCCCGGCCTGATGCCCGTGCCGCTCTTCGAATCCATCGAAGACCTGCGCAACGCCCCGCAGATCTGCCGCGAGCTTTGGTCCTCGCCCGCCTACAAAAAGCTGCTCACCTCCTGGGGTAACGTGCAGGAGGTGATGCTCGGCTACTCCGACTCGAACAAAGACGGAGGCATGCTCACCAGCACCTGGGAAATCTTTCGCGCTCATCGCGCCCTGCACGAGGTCGCCCACGACTGCGGCATCCGCCTCCGCCTCTTCCACGGCCGCGGCGGCACTGTCGGACGCGGCGGCGGCCCCACGCATCGCGCCATCTACGCACAGCCCATCGGCGCCTTCGACGGCGAGATCCGCATCACCGAACAGGGCGAAGTCCTGCACTGGAAGTACTCCGACGTGGTCCTCGCCGAGCGCAACCTGGAACTCGCCGTCGCCGCCTCGCTCGACGCCCTCGCCCGCCCCAACGCGCTGCTGCCCAACGGCCGCTACTCCGGCGTGCTCCGCCCCGAGTGGGAGGCCGCCTTCGAGGAGCTCTCAGAAATTTCCTTCGCCTTCTATCGCGAGCGCATCATCGGCGACCCCGACGTGCTGCACTATTTTGAAGTCGCCACGCCCGTCGGCGAACTCGAGCACGCCCGCATCGGCTCCCGCCCCGCCCGCCGCGGCGGACAGATGAGCTTCGCCAACCTCCGCGCCATCCCGTGGGTCTTCGGCTGGACGCAGAGCCGCCTCCTCGTCCCCGCATGGTTTGGCGTCGGCACCGCCTTCGCGCAGTTCTCAAAGAAGCCCGGAGCCGCGCAACTCCTCCGCGACATGATGGCCGACTTCCCGCTCTTCATCGACGTCATCCGCAACGTCGAAATGGCGCTGGCCAAAGCCGAC
>DASSKX010000659.1:0-11143 GCA_035689925.1 Acidobacteriaceae bacterium | reverse complement strand
TCCACAGGCGCACAGCTTCTGGCCGTTGTTGACGCGAATTCCGTTCTTTTTGTACACGATTGCCGGACCATCCTCAGGAGGATTGCCTGCGTTGCTCTACTCGCGGGGCTGGTCTGAGCTGCGTGCGATCGGGCGTGAACTCCGACAACCACTACACGTTCAGCGACTCTCAGGCAGGAAACCTGAGTCCACTGAGCTTCTGCCCGGGAATGCTGCGAGGCGAAAAAGAGCCGAACGGGGGCTTTCGCGTCTGGGGCCGCAGCATGTCCTTACGGCAACAGAAGTCCTGAATGCGTGAGCAATGCAGGAATTGTTGACTTGATGATTACACATAGGCCCCTACCGAGAAAGGTCCTGGAGGGCTAAAACGAATTTTTTTTCGCTCATCGGGCATCCTTTGGCCCGATGTTTGTAGTTTTTGCAGGACACCCAGCGTAGACATTTTCAAGCGCGATCAAAACTACACAGCGCCGAGCGCAGAGGGTCGGGAAATATACCTGCCCGGGATAGCGCTCCGAAGGCGGTTCACGTGTGCAAAGCGATGCACTCCGGTCGCGTCATTTTCCGCCGAGCGCACAAATGAGAGCGCAGAACCCGCATCTTATCAATTTCTTCCTGAATGCGTGGGGCGGTGAGTATTCCGCCCCAGGATGTCAATTCCGGGCCGAGGGGAAGGGATGATCAAGCCGGTAAGGATTGCGGTTGTCGGTTCTGGTTACGTGGGTCTTGTAGCGGCGGCGGGATTTGCGGAAATCGGACACGAAGTGGTGTGCGTCGACAACGATGAGCGGAAAGTCCACGCCTTGCAGTCGGGCGAAATCCCAATCCACGAGGAACATTTGCCGGAGTTACTGAAGCGTCACGGCAACGCCCGCGTGCGCTTCACGACAGATTTGGCGGAGGCGACGCGTTTTTGCGAGGCTCTGTTCATTGCTGTCGGGACGCCGCAGAGCGACACGGGGGATGCGGACCTCTCCTACGTAGAAGCGGTGGCAGCTGAAATTGCACGGACCATCGAGCACTACACCGTTCTGGTGGAGAAGAGTACGGTTCCCGTTTACACGAACGAGTGGATACGAAAGACGATTCAGCGAAACGGCGTCGCGGGCGGACTGTTCGATGTGGTCTCCAACCCCGAATTCCTGCGGGAGGGAACGGCCGTAACGGATTTTCTTCACCCATCGCGAATTGTGATCGGCGCGAACAGTTCGCGTGCCGCTGCGCTGATGCAGCGCATCTACGAGCCACTGACTTTGGGTCAGTACTATCTCCGGCCCGACTGCATTCCTGGCAGTTGCTCCGCGGAAAACCCAGCGCCGCTGCTGATGACCTCTCCGCGGAGTGCCGAGATTATTAAGCACGCGTCGAACGCTTTCCTGGCCATGAAGATCTCGTTTGTCAATTCCGTGGCGAATCTGTGCGAAGCGGCCGAGGCGAACGTCGAGGAAGTGGCCCGCGGCATCGGCATGGATCCGCGAATCGGCCATCGCTTTCTGAACCCCGGCATTGGCTATGGCGGCTCCTGCTTTCCCAAAGACGTAGCGGCGTTCCGGCAGGTCGCAACGCACCTCGGCGTCGATTTTGGTTTGCTGGACGAAGTGGCGCGTGTGAACGAGAAGCAGCAATGCCGGTTCTTCGAGAAGGTGAAGTCCGCCCTGTGGAATCTGCGAGGAAAGAAGCTGGGCGTGCTGGGGCTGGCCTTCAAGTGCGACACGGATGATATTCGCGAATCGCCGGCGGTTGCTCTGGTGCAGCGGCTGCTTGCCGAAGGCGCTTCGATTGCTGCTTACGATCCTGCGGCGATGCAGCGTACCGCGGAAATTATTCCCGCTGGACGGGCGATGCGATACGCCAAAGATCCGTATGACGCCGCGAATCTTGCAGACGCCGTGCTGGTGCTGACGGACTGGCAGGAATTCGCGGAGCTGGATTTGAAGAAGCTGCATTCCGTGATGAAGTATCCGTTGCTGCTCGACGGCAGAAATCTGTTCCCGCCGGAGAAGATGCGCGGGTATGGCTTCACTTATTTCAGCGTGGGACGCGCTCCGGTGCCGCCGGAGCCAGCGGATGCCCTTGCGGTTGCAGTCTGACGAACTGCTGCGCGTCGGGCGGGCTGCACCTGATTCGATCTTGCGACATCGTGGAGAACGAATGCGATTCATCATCTTCGGGCTGTCGATCTCGTCCTCCTGGGGCAATGGGCACGCGACGTTGTGGCGCAGCCTGTTGAAGGCCATGGCCGCTCGCGGGCATTCGGCTGTCTTCTACGAAAAGGACGTACCGTACTACGCGACGACCCGTGACGGGTGGGTGTGCCCGAGAGGGATCGAATTGCGCTTATACGGTTCTCTCGATGACATCCGCGATGAGGTTCAGCGGGAGATGGCTGGGGCCGACGTGGCGCTCTGCACGAGTTACTGCCCGGAGGGGGGCCGCGTCGCCGAGATGATCTGGAACTCGGATGCGGAACAGAAGGCCTTCTACGACCTCGACACGCCCGTGACGCTTCGGGCTCTGCGTGAGGGCGAACGCGTTGAATATTTGCCGGCAGAAGGTCTGCGCGCTTTTGATCTCGTGCTGAGTTTTACCGGAGGACGCGCGCTCGATGAACTCCGAACCCGATTGGGAGCGCAACGGGTTGCGCCGCTTTATGGCTCGTTCGATCCGGAAACGCATCGTGCAGTGACGCCGGTGGATGCGTTTCGGGGAATGCTCTCCTATCTGGGAACGTATGCAGCCGACCGCCAGGCGCAGCTGGAGGAACTATTCGTGGAGCCGGCAAAGCGCATGCGGAATGAGCGCTTTCTGATTGCCGGCGCGCAGTATCCGGATAGTTTTCCCTGGCAGGAGAATATCGCGTTTTTGCGTCACCTGGAGCCGGCGCAGCATGCCGCGTTTCTGTGCTCGTCACGCGCGACGCTGAATGTGACCCGCGGGTCCATGGCGGAGTATGGCTACTGTCCTTCCGGGCGGTTGTTTGAGGCCGCAGCGTGCAAAGCGGCGATTCTGAGCGACTGGTGGGAGGGGCTGGATACGTTCTTCGCTCCGGGCACGGAGATTCTGCGCGTGAACACCGCAGACGACGTCATTGCGGCGCTGTCACTGTCGGATGAGGAACTGCAGCATCTGGGAGAGGCGGCCTGCGAGCGCGCGTTTGCCTGTCATACGGCTGCGCACAGAGTTCTCGAACTGGAGTCCGCCTGCGAGGCGGCTCTGTCGAATCGGAACAAGGCGACGCTGGCCGCCTGAGGGATTATCCGATGTGGGGCATTATTCCAGCTGCGGGCGCAGGAAGCCGCATACAGCCTTTGGCGTTTTCGAAGGAACTGCTGCCGGTGGGCAGTCGCGTGGAGAATGGCGCGGAGCGGCCGCGCGCCGTCAGCGAGTATCTCGTGGAGCGCATGATTGCGGGCGGAGCGGACAAGCTTTGCTTTGTGATCGGCCCAGGCAAAACTGACATTCTGGAATATTACGGATCGCGGCTGTGGGGAGCGGACATCGCCTATGTGGTGCAGCCCCAACCGGGCGGCCTGTGCGACGCGGTGTTTCGCGCATTGCCGCTGGTGGGGCCGGATGAGGGCGTGATGATCGGCCTGCCGGACACGATTTGGTTGCCGGCGAACGGACTGTGCGCTCTGCCGAACGACAAGCTCTCGTTTCTGCTGTTCCCGGTGGATCACCCGGAGTTCTTCGACGCGGTCGTCACCGATGAACACGGAGGTGTGCAGCAGATCCAGGTGAAGCAGCGCGGAGCGTCAACGCAGTGGATCTGGGGTGCGATCAAAATCCCTGGCCGCGAGTTTCGATCTCTGCACGAGCTGTGGTGCCGGCCTGAGCGGCGGGACGAGTACTTCGGAACACTGGTGAATGCCTGGCTGGGCGAAGGCGGGACGGCGCTCGGCGTGCGCGCAGGGGATCGCTACGTCGACGTGGGCACTTTGCACGGCTACCGCGCGGCGCTGCACCTGCTGGAAAACGAGAGCGACGCAGCGGATCACCCCGTTGCGACCAACCTGGAGACGGATAGAGAACATGAGTTCACAACCAGTCATCACTGAGGGGCAGTCGCTCGAACAAAGCATTGCGGCGCTTGGCCCGTGGTTTCAGAACCTGCGGCTGCGCGGCATTCAGACCGCGCCGGAACACTTCCTGGGCGATTATCCCGAGGTCAAGTTCGCGCGCTTTCGCGATGCCATTCCCGCTGATCTGACCGGCAAGACCGTGCTCGACATCGGCTGCAATGCCGGATATTACTCGCTGGAAATGAAGAGACGCGGCGCCGAGTACGTGCTTGGCATCGATACGGACGACCATTATCTGCGCCAGGCGCGATTTGCGGCTCAGACGGAAGCCATTGATATCGAGTTTCGGCAGATGTCCGTGTGGGATGTCGCGAGGCTGGGCACACGGTTCGATTTGGTGATCTTCATGGGCGTGCTCTATCACCTGCGGCATCCGCTGCTGGCGCTCGATCTGATACACGAACACGTCGCGAAGGATCTGCTGCTGTTTCAGAGCATGCAGCGGGGCTCGAGCGGTGTGATGGAGCCGGAGCGGGACTACGATTTCAACACCTACGAGATGTTTGAAGACCCTGGCTTCCCAAAGATGCACTTCATCGAGCACTCGTATGCGCACGATCAGACGAACTGGTGGGTGCCGAACCGCGCGTGTGTTGAAGCGATGCTGCGGTCTTCGGGATTCTCGATCGAATCGCATCCGGAGGATGAGGTTTATCTGTGTCGATGGCAGCCGGTCGAAGTTCCGCCGGATGGGCCGCACTGCGTGTACCCGGCGCGCGGAAAGAACACCCGATGAGCAACCGCGTCCGCGCCCGCGCCTGGGACCGCTTCGATGCGTATCTGTTTGACATCGATGGGACGCTGCTGCATTGCCGCGACGCGGTGCACTACTTTGCGTTCTGCGACGTGCTGACGTCCATTGCGGGCAGGCCGCTCACGCTCGATGGCGTGGTGACGCATGGCAACACAGATGTTGGCATCCTGCGCGATGCCTGGCGGCGGGCGGGTGTGCCTGAATCTGCGTGGCGGCCGACGCTGGAGTCGATCCGGCAACAGATGTGCGCCAAGGTGGCGGCTCGCGAGCACGAGCTTTGCGTTGAAGTCATGCCGCAGGTGCGCGAAACGCTGGAAGCGCTGCGTGGACGTGGCGCGCTTCTGGGCGTAGCAACTGGGAATCTCGAAAAGATTGGGGCAACAAAGCTTCGCCGGGCGGGACTACTGGAATATTTCTCGTTTGCGGGATGGAGCGATGCGTTCGAGTGGCGCGCTGACGTCTTTCGCGAGGCGATGCGGCAGGCCCGAGCCCTCGCCGGCGAGAGGGCGACGATCTGTGTGGTAGGTGATACGCCTGCGGACATCCGCGCAGCCCGCGACACTGACCTACCGGTGATTGCCGTAGCTACGGGCGTTCATTCGTTCGAAGAGCTCCAGGTGGAGCAGCCGGACTGGTGCGTTCGTACCCTGCGAGAGCTTACCTTCAGCGGTCAGCCTCTTGCCGCATAGCACTGTGCGACGATTTTCTCGAACTGCTGCGCCCGGTGTATTGAAGTGTGCTCTGAGAGGATGCGCTCGCGGGCGCGAGTGCCGAGGCGTCTGCGCTCGTCTTCGGGGAAATTACTGAGAATATCCGCCACTTCGTATTCATCATGGGGCAGCAGGATTTCTTCACTCGGCGTGAGGAACTCTTCGAGCCCCTTCCAGTCGTCGGTAATCAGTGCGGCCCCGCAGGCAGATGCCTCAAACAGTCGCACCGACGGTGAGTATCCTGCTGCTACCATGTCGGCGCGCGTGAGGTTCAGCGTGAAGCGCGACGAGGAGTAAAAAGCCGGATGCTCCCGCGGTGAGAGGTGAATGATGCGCTCGACGTTGTCACGGAAATTCGCATCGGGTGGGTACTGCGGGCCGGCCACGATGAAACGGCGCTCCGGCAGCAGAGCTGCAGTGTTATCCAACAAGCGCATGAGCTTCGGCTGGCGGTCGGGAGCATAGGTTCCCAGATAGCTGAGATCACACGCAAATTCGGAATGCGGGGGAACGGGGCGGTACAAGTCAGGGTCGACCGAGCAGTAGAAGGGAACTGCGCACGGTGAACGGAAGGTGTCTTCCAACTCACGGAGCGCCGGGCCACCCGTAAAGCTAAGGTAGGCGGCATAGTGGGGAATAGCGGACGTTTCCAGGTATTCGGTTCGGCCGTGTGCGCGCAGCTGGGCCATGGTGATGGGCGTATCAATGTCATAGAAGAGCAGCGGCCCAATACCGGAATCCAGTAGTTCTTCGGTCACCGCAATCGCGTCAGGAAAGTACGAGCCGATGATGACAGCCTCAGCATCGCGGCAAAGCTGGATCATCCCCTGGCTGCTTTCTGCCCAATTCTCGTAGAGGTGAACTGTGCAGAATTCGGGTTGCGGCATGTCGCGGTTGCTGCGATACCACTCCACGTCTTTCTCCACGAAGTCGACGCGATGCCCGAGACGCGCCAGGGCCTTCACCAGAGAGCGGTAGGTGGTTCCGTGCCCGTTACCCCAGGATGACGTGATGGTGAGGCCAAAGATGACGATCTTCACGCGGTCTCCTCCACAGACAGCGTTTCAACGGGGGTATTTGTGGCGCGGCGGCTTAGGCATTCGCGGAATGCTGCTTCGGCATGCTCTGCGCGCTGCGCATAGGTGTGATCGCGCAAGGCGCGCGCATAGAAGGCCTCGCCGATGCGACGTCGAGCTTCAGGATTGAACCGGTTCACCGCGTCGACGACGTCCTGTGCCGTCCGAATGACGATCAGCTCCTTGCCCGGCGTGAAGCACTCTTCGAGTCCGGGCCAATCATCGCAGAGGAGGCACGCGCCGGCACCGGCAGCTTCGAAGATCCGCGTGGGCGGAGAAAAGCCAAAGTTGGCCATCGACGAGCGATTGATATTCATCACCATGCCTGCGGAGCAGTTCACGCGATTGTGATCGCCGGTCGCAACGTGGCCGATCCAGCGGACATTCGGCGGCATTAGCTTGTCGCCCCATCCTTCGCCTCCAAGCAGAAACTGCTTGTCAGGCGCCAGCTCAGCGGCACTGAGGAACAACTCGCAGACGCGCTGCTCGCGGTCGGGCAGGCGATTGCCGACGAATGCCACGTCGCAGGCGAGCGCCGGATCCGGCGGCACGGGATGGTGTGTGTCCGGGTCGAGGCCGTTGTAGACGCTGTAGTATGCCCGCGCGCCGAGACCCAGGTAGGCATCGCGGCTCATGGGACCGCCACCGTAGGTGAAGACGGCGTCATAGCGAGGAATATCGCGGTGGAACGGATCGTTGGGGTTCTCGCGCAGGCGACCGATCGTGGCGGGTGCATCGACATCCCAGAAGATCACAACAGGACCGCCGGCCAACTCCGGTACGCGCTGCTCGAGCAGCGCATCGTCCACGCCAAGGCCACTGTGTTTAATGACCACGTCGGCGCTCGATGCTTTCTCAAGGATGCGGTCAATGTCCGTCTGCGGCTGATACACGATGGAGCGTATCCAGGAGTAGTCGCCCGGGTCGAGATGCTTCTGCCTGTCGTAGGCGTCGGGTTCGGCGAAGGTGATCTCGTGCCCCCGCCGCGCGAGGTACTTGTACACGCCGCGATAGTACGTAGCGGCGCCGTTCCAGTAAGACGAGACAATGCTTGAACCAAGAACGAAGATCTTCACAGGAGCAGTTCCTCGCAAATCGACGTGAGTTCTTCTGCGCGATGGCGGCAGGTATGCCGTGACAGAATGGTTTCCAGCCCGCGCAGAGCCTGCCGGTCCGCCGCAGATTTGTCGTCGAGCAGCCGCTTCATCGCGGCTTTCGTCTCCGCCCCGCTCCGGACCATGACAAAGTCGCCTTCGCGGAAGAGGTTCTCTGTGTCGCGCCACGGCGCCGAGATCAGCGGAATCCCACAGGCCAGCGCCTCAAAGACTCGGATCGTCGGAATGCCGGTCATCGCGGCGGTGTACTGCTGGCGCGGGATATGAACGGTGAGCCGGGCTCCGGCGTAGGCGTCGGGAGCATCGAGATTGGGTAGATACCCGCCATACCGCACACCGGCTTCGTGGAGCGCGCTCAGACCTTCTTCAGGGTACCGAACTCCGTAAATGACAAAGTTGCGGTTTGGCATCGCCGCTGCCGGCTCAAGGAGAAATTCGCGGATCTCACGCGATCGTTCGCCGTCGCCCCAATTTCCTACCCAGACTACGTCGGCGGTCTTCACGCCGTTTGGCTGCGGGCGAAAAATGGTAGTGTCGGCGGCTTCGTGCAGCACCCACGCTTGCTGAATACCGAAACGGTCCTGATAGATTTCCCGCAGTGACTCACCAAAGCAGAGGATTCCATCGAAGTCGGCGAGGCCCATCCGCCGCATTTGCTCGGGTGACGAAGATGCACGGTGATGAGTGTCATGGAACAGCAGCCGGAAACCTGTTTTCCTGCGAACCTGAAGCAGGGCTTCGGCCAGCGCGGGGGGATTCCACTCATGCAGTATCACGATATCCCGGTCGCGGAGGACTGACGACCAATGCTCGACACTGGTGGCATCAGCAGCGCGATAGGTCTGGATTCGGAGGTCGGGATAGGTCTGGGCAAAGCACTGCAGGGACTCTTCTCCGCTCGGCTCTTCGCGCAGATGCTGGATGGACCATTCGCTGCACGGCTCGTACACCACGACGTCGTGACCCAGATGTCCGAGTGCGCGCATGAGGCCGCGCAGGAAATGGGCGTTGCCGTTATTCCAGTCGGAGCGGAGCGAGTGGGCGAAGTAGGCTATGCGGAGACTGCCGGACATATCCGGTCCTCCTCCGGCTGCGCTATCCAATGCCGAAAAATATCTTCGTACGCCGCAGCCATCCGCTCGCTCGTGAAGGTTCGGGCCCGTTGCAGCGAGCGGCTCTGCGCGGCAGCGAGTTCGCTCGGCTCATTACACAGCCTCCGCAGGAGATCCGTGAGCGAAGCCTCGTCGCCAAAATAGACTGCACCGTCCTGCCACACCTCCCGAAGAGAGGGGATATCGTTGGCCAGCACGGCGCATCCGCACAACGCAGCTTCCAGAGGAGCAAGGCCGAAAGGCTCGTATCGTGACGTGCAGATGTACATAGCGCTCTCGCGGAAGACTCGAAGCAATTCTTCGGATGCGAGTGAACCGAGAAGGGTTACGCCATGAAACGTCGCAGGAATCTCAGCTGGTCCGTTTCGGACGTCGCCCGCCACGAACAAGGCAATTGGGGAATCTACCCGTGCGAGGATCGAAACGTTTTTCGCTTCATCCCAAAGCCGGCCGGCGGTGACGGCCTGCATCTTCCTGGGGCCGCAAGGGACCTCGGGAATGCTGCGGCCATTTGGAATAACGAGCGGTGGACCTGGGAGGGCGAAATCACCCGCGAGCGAATCAGCCATCCACCTGGTTGGGGCGACGACCGCATTCGCCTGTGCGAGCCCCTGTCGGACGAGTTCCAGATAACGGTTCAGCCAAGGCGAATCCTCCAGGGCCGAGCCCCGGCAGGCTCGCGCCCAGCTCAGGACGTCGCTGTGGGCGGTGACGATCCGTGGAATGTGGAGGGGAAGCGCGCCGAAGCAAAACTGATTGCTGTGCAGCACCTCCGCGCCGAACTCGAGCGCCATTTGGGTTAGCCTGGGAGCTGTCGCTGTCCAGGCACGATCGTTCTCGTCCATCCACTCCAGGGGAGCGTCGTCGAGAGCGGCCCACGAGAAACGCTTCTCCCAGGCGTGCGCGGTTTCCTGGAACCAATGCCGCTGGGCGGGGGAGGGTGTGCGACCGAGACTGACGAGGCCAACCGTCCACCCACGCGACAACAGTTGCTCTGCAAGTTCCCGGGTAAAGGTCCAGACACCGCCAATCGTATCGGTGGTGATCAGGACGCGCATTCCAGCTGCTCCAGTGACAACGGGTTCTGATCCTGAATGTCGCTGTAGCCTTTGTCCGCAAAGAGGTCGAGATAGAACGAGTGGGCTCGCTCCCACGCCTGGTCATCGGGCTGCGCGCCGAAGGTCTGCACGTATTCCGGACTGCCGGGGAAGGGAAACATCGGCACAGGTTCGCTCACCCAGACGCCGTGCGCCTTCAGTTTCTGTTGCCATGCTGCGATTTTGCCCGGGTCGTCGTGCGGAGTCTTGATCAGGTTGGCCTGTACCCACGGAATATATTTCCGCGCATGCAGCAGCAGGTCGGTAATGCGGTCTGTTGAGAGCCGGCAGTTCTTATTCATCTGGTCGCGGCCCTCTTCGGTGATCGACTCGATGCCGCACTCGAATGAAACGCAGTGGGCCCGACCCAGCAACGCGAGCGTGTCCTCATTCCACAAATCGATACGGCTTTGGAAGCCGATCGAGAGAGGCCGTTTGGCGATTTCCTCCAGCAAAGCCTGGACCTGCTTGCCGACTCCAAATATCTCGTCGATGAAGTAGACGTAGTCGACGCCGCGTGCGATGAGCTGATCGATTTCGGCGATGACCGCGGACAGTTCGCGCTCGCGGAATTTGTTGCGGAACAGCGTTTTGTTACAGAAGGTGCAGGAGTAGGGACATCCGCGCGCAAACTCGACTTCGGCTCCTCTCTGCAGATGATCGGCTCCATTCCCCGGAAAGATATGGTGTTTATGGCTGTGGCGCTCGACCGGGTAATCGGAATAGTCCAGCGTCGGAACCGACTTCATATCGGTGACGCCGAGTCCCTGCGTCATGCGAAATTCGCCGCTGGGGTCGCGCCAGCAGCAACCGGGGATCATCTCCCACGCCGTGTCTGCGAGTTGCGGCAGCGTTTGGTCGGGCTCTCCTCGCAACACGACATCGGCAGCGGTCTTTGCCATGGTGGAGCGCGGCGTCGCCGACCCATGCGGACCAATGACGACGACAGGGGATGATCGGCGGATTTCGCTGATCCATTGGCGGGGCACTCGAAGTTCGGGTTGGGGACAACGCCAAAAGAGATACGACGGCGCGGTAGGCATGACGAGGAAGTCCTCGCCGAACTCAATGAGGCGTTCGCGGACCTGCTCCGGAGTCAGGTTTTCCATGAAGGCGTCTACGAGCAACACATCGTGGCCTGCGGCGCGCAGCACGGCGCGCGCAGAGAGCAACTCAATCGGGAAGTGCGGATCGGGG
>DASSKX010000658.1:0-2968 GCA_035689925.1 Acidobacteriaceae bacterium | reverse complement strand
ACGGGGGGCGCCGCACCAGGCACAGCATGGATCGCGAGGAACGCCTGTGGGTCTACAGCCGCCATGGGCAGGAATGTCGGCGCTGCGGCGCTCTGATCATGCAGCGGCGGCAAGGGCGCGGCGCGCGCTCCACCTGGTGGTGCCCGAGTTGTCAGCCGTGGGTGCCGGCGGCCGGTCAGAGCGTCAAACCGCCGCAGGGCAAGCAGAGAACTCCAGCGGGAGCGCGGCGCAACCCCCGTTGAATCTGCTCGTTCGCTGCGGCAACTTCTGATACCCTGCTTGTTTCAGAAGTGCGGGGTTCCGCGCTGCCGCTGTTTTCCGCCTACATTCACGACCCGGAGGTTCACCGATGCTCGCCCGAACCGTTATTCGCGTAAACGCTTTCTTGCTCCCGCTGCTCCTCGCCGGCTCCGCAATCGCTCAGGGACCAAACACTGCCGTGTTGACCATTCGCCCCGGGCAATCCCAGGGTAAAGTCAGCCCGACTTTCTACGGCCTGATGACCGAGGAGATCAATTAC
Source organism: Acidobacteriaceae bacterium (assembly GCA_035689925.1). Classification (GTDB taxonomy): domain Bacteria; phylum Acidobacteriota; class Terriglobia; order Terriglobales; family Acidobacteriaceae; genus Palsa-343. The sequence continues at coordinate 2,448 of DASSKX010000658.1, read as the reverse complement.
TCCTACGATGGTGGTCTCTACGCCGAGATGGTGCGCAATCGCACCTTCGGCAGCGACTGGAGCGGCATTCTCGACTGGTATTTGCTCGAGAAAGGTAACTCGCAGGCCGCGATGTCGGAGGACAAGAGCACGGGGCCGAGTCAGGCGCTGCCGCGGAGCATGAAACTCGACGTGCAGCAGGCCGATGCCAACGACCCGGCGGGCGTCATCAACATCGGCTACTGGGGCATGGCCGTTCGCCCGAACACGACGTACAAAGGTTCGTTCTACGCAAAGGCCGAATCCGGCATTGATGCAGTGACCGCCAGCCTGGTCGGCAATCAGTCCGGTGCGACCCTCGCCTCCGCGACGGTGACCGGCATCAGCGGCGACTGGAAGGAGTACACGTACACACTGAAGACCGGCACTGTTCAGCCTTCCACAGCCAATCACCTGGAACTGACAGTGAAGCATGCAGGCACGCTTTGGCTGAACCTGGTGTCGCTGTTTCCGCCCACCTACCACAATCGCACCAACGGCAACCGCATCGACCTGATGGAGAAACTCGCTGCGATGCATCCGGCGTTTCTGCGCTTCCCTGGCGGCAATTATCTTGAGGGCAACACGATTGCGGAACGTTTCGAGTGGCAGAAGACCATCGGGCCCCTGGTGGATCGGCCCACGCACCCGAGTCCATGGGGTTATCAGTCCACCGACGGCATGGGACTGCTCGAATTCCTCGAGTGGTGTGAAGACCTGCATATGAATCCGCTGCTGGCTGTTTATGCCGGATATTCGCTGCACGGCGAGCACGTCAATCCCGGCGCAGACCTTGAGCCGTACGTGCAAAACGCGCTCGAGGAGATTGAGTACGTGACAGGCGACACGAATACCAAATGGGGCGCAGAGCGTGCCAAAGACGGACATCCGGCGCCATTTCATCTCACGTATGTCGAAATTGGCAACGAAGATCAGTTCGACAAATCGGGCAGTTACGGCGAGCGGTATCAGCAGTTTTATAAGGCGATCAAAGCGAAGTATCCCGACCTGCAACTGATCGCGACGGCACCGATTACCACGATGAAGCCGGATGTCCTCGACGACCACTACTACAAGCGCGCTACGGAGTTCTTCCACGACGTGCACCATTACGACAATGCGGACCGCAACGGCCCGAAGATCTTCGTCGGCGAGTGGGCAACACGCGAGGGCCTTCCAACACCGAACTTCGGGGCCACGCTAGGCGACGCAGCGTGGATGACGGGCATGGAGCGCAACAGCGATCTGATCGTCATGGCATCGTACGCGCCGCTGTTCACAAACGTGAATCCGGGCGGTCTGCAGTGGGATACGGACCTGATCGGCTATGATGCGATGCACAGCTATGGCTCGCCCAGCTATTACGCGCAGGTGATGTTCTCGACTTATCTGGGGGATCAGCTGCCTCAGTCCAGTGAACAAGGCGGGGGATCGCGATTCTTCTACTCCGTCACGCGCGATTCGAAAAACAATCGCGTGTACGTGAAACTGGTGAATGCTGACTCTACTCCGCAGCCCGTCGAGATCAAACTGGACGGCGCTACCCTGGCAGGCAGCGGGAAGGTTGTAACGCTCAGCGCCAAAGACACGCAGGCCACCAATACTCTCGGCGAGCCGCGCAACATCGTGCCGGTGGAAGCTCCGCTGCAGGCAGCAGGCAGCGACCTGCACCACACGATGCCACCCTATTCGATCCAGGTGCTGGTGCTCAACGAGCGATAGGCCTGGGGTGCTGGTTACACTGGCAGGGGAGGGAAGCCGATGAGTCCTCACAAGCGCATCAGCACGCTTCTGGGCGTGCTGATGCTCCTCTTTGCGCCGGTTCTGCGCGCGCAGTCCTCCGATCATGTCAGTGCGACGACGATCCCGCACGACCAGCTGATTCAGCCCGCCGAATTGAATCGCGCACTCCAGGCACACCCGCACGATCTGCTCATATTGCAGGTCGGGTCGCGTGTGCTCTTCCAGGAATCCCATATTCCTGGATCGGAGTACACCGGTCCGGGGTCACGGCCTGCCGGACTCGATGCTATCCGCGCTCGGGTGGCCAATCTGCCCCGGACGCAGGAGATCGTGATCTACTGCGGATGCTGCCCGTGGGACAAATGCCCGAACATCGCTCCTGCCTGGCACTTGCTGCACCAGATGGGCTTCACCCACCTCCGGGCGCTGTATGTCGCGAACAACTTCGGCGCCGACTGGGTTGCCAAAGGCTACCGTGCCGAGAAATCGCAGTAGCGTCAATCGAGTTTTCCGGGCTCTCGCTGCTGCCATCATGCTGGTCGTGCTGAGCGCGCCGGTCCCCCTGCTGGCGGCGTCGCTCCTCAAGCATCCTGCGCCGCCCTTCGCGCGCAGCGACCTCGATGGCTCTCGGGTCAGCCTGGCGCAGTTCCGCGGCAAGGTGATCCTGCTCAATTTCTGGGCGACCTG
>DASSKX010000657.1:0-6762 GCA_035689925.1 Acidobacteriaceae bacterium | reverse complement strand
TCCAAAGACGCTGCTGGAACTTGAGGGCAACGATCTTTTCAACTATCGCGAAGATATGCCCAAATGGGGCTACACGCAGCTGGACGGAACGACGCCCAAGCTGGACCTGCCACCGGGCCCGTGGAACTGGAAGGGCAACAGCTTCAAAAAGGATGCGAACGGAAATTTCCGCTTTGTGTATGACGGGCGCGATTGCCGCGCGCAGCAGAACTGTAATGCCATTGTGCTCGAGATTCCTCACGCCTTCATCACGCCGAATGTCCGTGAGAACCGGCTTGTGAATGGCTGGGGCGAGAGCTGGGTACGCAAGGCCGCGCATAAGGTGGAGAGCATTCCGGATGAGCCGTCCTGGACGCAGCATCCCTGGAAGGCCGTCCGCGAGAAGGAACTCGACGACGAACTGAGGAAATACAAGCTGGTCGATACAGACGGACAGCCGTTTGCCGATGCGGCGCTCAGCGAGCGCGAGGACGACCGCCAGATGGGCGCGAATAACTTCTGGTTGGGACCGCACTTCATCAAGCGCCTTGCGCATCTGGGTTGGGGATTCGGGCCATCCATCAGCGCACTGGGGCTGAAGACCTCATTCGATCACGACAACTCGCCAGTTTCGGTGCATAAGACGTACGACTCCGCTGCGGCGGCGTTTCCGCGGATCGCAAAGACGCTCTTCCAGCAACTCAACATGCCGGATTCTTCGTGGAACCCGAAGGGGCTCTCGATTCCATTGCGCCGCGCCTTCGAAGTGTTCGTCCCGAACGTTTGCGCAGTCGATATGGACACGACGGGCAGCTGGCCCTTCGGACGCCGGCTCGAAGATCAGGTGGCAACGCGATTCCTCGCGCTGTTTCTCGATATGGACGCGGAGTGGAACGGGAAGAAGTACCACATCGACCTCCTCGGTGACCAGACGCTGTGGGACAGCGCTCCCATTTTCCCAAAGACCCCGCCGAATCCGCTGAAGAACGACAAAGAATTCCTTAGCGCGTTTCCGTATCTGGCAGAACCGTGGCCGGAGACCTGGTGATGATCATGACTGCTGCCGTTATGGAAGGCTTCGAGGAAGAGCTTGCGCGCGCCGAGCAGGAGATCGCAAAGCTCCAGTCGCGCCTGGAACAAAGTCCCGGCGACCTGCAAAGCCGCGTGCGCCTGGCGTACCGGATGAACCACCGAGCCTCTCTGAGCGGCAGAATGGCTGATCTGGAACAGACCCTGGCTGCCGTCACCGCTGCGATCCAGGAGTTCGGGCCGAAAGAGGACCTGTGCCTGCTGAAGGCGAATCTTGATGCTCACCTGCATCGGATCGCGAATGCACGGGAGGATCTCGCGATGGCGCCGTGCCTGGCAGGGCGCTTCGAAGCGCGGGCGCTCCTGGCGGATCTGGATTTTCAGGAGGGCCGATACGAGGAATCGCGCCTCGCACTCGAGGAACTCATCCGCGAAAATCGGACGTGGGATAATCTGGCGCGCCTCGCTCACTGGGAGAGCCGACTCGGCGATCCGGAGAAAGCCGATGAACTCTACTTTCAGGCCGAAGACGAACTGACGGCCAAACAGATGCGTTCCTATGCGTGGCTGGAATTGGAGCGCGGCTTGCTCGATTTCCGAATGGGACGATTTGCCGATGCCCGGAAGCATTACGCGCGCGCCGATGAAAGCTATCCTGGATACTGGCACACGGATGAGCATGTGGCCGAGTTGCTCGGTGCGGAAGATCAATTCGACACTGCCGCAGCGCTGCTGCTGGCAGTCATCGAGCGGACGCACAAGCCGGAACTCCAGCAGGCCCTGGCGGAGATTTACATCCTCACCGGACGCTCCGACGAGGCGGAGCCATGGCTCGACAAGGCTCTGGCCAGCTATCTCGATTCGGTGAAGCGAGGCGGCGTTCACTATCTCCACCACCTCGCGGATTTCTACACAGATGTGCGCCCGGATCCTGCGCATGCGCTGGCCTGGGCGCGCAAAGACTATGCCCTGCGGTCGAACTTCTCGACGCAGGCAGCGCTGGCGCGGGCCCTCCACCTGAATAGGAAAATAGCGGAAGCGGTTGCAATGATCGAGGCGGCACTCTCTTCAGGCGTAAAGGACGCGATGGTCTACTCGCACGCCGCGGACATATTCGCGATGGCCGGGCGCGCTGTCGAGAGCCTTACGTATGCCGATGCCGCCTTGCAGCTAAATCCGCGCCATGGAAGCTTTCATATCCACCACTGAGGTCCACCGAACATCGTCACGCTGCGGAGTGACCGGCATCGCGCACAGGCGGGTGCCGCAGACGAAACCCCCGAGTCGGCGACCAATCAAATGTCCGAAAGTAAGTGGTAGGCGAGACAGGGATCGAACCTGTAACCCCCGGCTTAGAAGGCCGGTGCTCTATCCGATTGAGCTACTCGCCCCTAGGATTGCCGCTTCCCTCATTGTAAAGGCGCAAGCAGCCTGCAACGCCTCGCCCCATGCAGCCTGCGCCGCCACCGCATCGGCTCCGCAACCGGCAACGTAGAGCGTCAAACCGAAGCCCTCGCCGCCAGCCACATGCGCCCCGCGGATCACCAGATCCACGCGTCCCGGCCCAATTTGCGCCTGCCGCATTTGCCGCACCGCGGCCACTGCCCAGGTCTCGTGCTGCTCGAACGAAGTAAACATCCCAGGGTCGCAGGCAACCAGATCGATATACGAGGCCAGCCCCTCCAGGTCCGCAGCCAGCCCGCAGCCAAACTCCAGCGGATCAATGTCTCCCGAATCCAGCGTCCACACATCGCATTTCGTCGTGCGCACCGGCGACTCCGGCGCGTTCAGCCGCAGCAGCGCCGCCCGCAACGCAGGGTACCCTCTCACTTCCAAAACGCAGTCCACTTGCGCCGGATCGCGCCGCAGATCGACCAGGCCCGTCCAGTCCGCATCAACGACGGGCAGATCCGCCCCGACCTCCGCCGCCCAATCCGCCTCCATGGTCAGTACTCCGCCTGCCCCTCACGCAGCAGAAAGCTGAGCAGCGTCTGCTCCGCCCAGCGGCCATCGTCGCTCGCGTCGGCCGCCGGAGCAAGAAACGCACAGTGCCCGCCGTGCTGCGTCTCCAGCAGCGTCACGCGCGGGTTCGCCAGCAGCGCCTCGCGCGTACGCGGCAGCATGCGGATGAACGGATCATCCAGTGCATGCACGGCCAGCGTTGGGACGCGCAGCGACGACGCGTGATTCGCGCTGGCCACCGTCGCATAGTAGTCGTCCGCATCGCGAAAGCCGCCGTACCGCGCCACAATCTCATCGTCAAAGTCGCGCAGCGAACGAATCCGCCCGAGCCGCGCGTCGCCATAAATCCGCGGATACATCGCCATGCGCCGCCGCACGCGCGCAATCATCGCCCGCAAAAAGTGCCACTCATAGATACGATTGCGCGGCTCGTGCAGCGCTGCCGACGAGGGCGCCAGGTCCATCAGCGGAGAAATGCCGACCACCGCCTTCAATTGCCGTGGAATCGCGCCACCCAGTTCGCCTGCCCACTTCAGTACCAGATTGCCGCCCATCGAGTAGCCCACGAGCGCTACGGATTCGAGCCCCTGCTGCTCCACAATCGTCGCGAAGACGCGCCCCACATCCCCTGAGCGGCCCGAGTGATAGATCGTCGGCGAAAGATGATCGGTGCCGCCGCAGGTGCGCATGTTCATGCGCACGACGTTCAGCCCCGCGGCCAGTGCCCGAGCCGTGTTCCCCACGATGTACTGCGAATTCGACGAGCCTTCCAGCCCATGCAGCAGCACCACCGTGAGCCGGTGACGCCGCACCTCCTCCGGCTGCCAGTGACAATGGCACAGCACGCTGCTGGGCCCGTAGCCGGCCACCGGTCCGTCCACTTCCACCAGTAATGGCTCCGGCTCCGGCAATTCCAGCCGCCGCGGAAGAAAATTCCCCGCCAGCGTCTGCAGATGTCCGCTGCGCAGCCAGCGCCGCGGAACGAAATCAACAACGCTGAATTTCGATCCCACTCCCATCATGCAGCCGAAGGTTCCCGCAGCAGCGCAAGCACTTTGGCGGCCCACACGGCCCCGGTGGGATCCTCCTCATGCTTGAAATAGGCGAAGACATCGCCGCCCTCAGCGCGCCGGCGCAGACGGTCGGCAATCGCGTGCAGCGCCTCGTCCGTGTAGTCCGACTGCCGCAGCCGATAGCAGGAAAACGGCGCAGTCGCCACATCCGGCGTCTGCAACTCATCGCTCTCGGCAACGCACAGCGCCGCGCCACAGCGCTCGAGCAGCGCGTAGACTGCCGGATCGAACCATGACTCATGCCGAAATTCAAAGGCGATGCGCAGCTTCATCTCCTTCGCGTCTGCCAGGAACGCCGCCAGCCGCCCCTGATCGGCTTTCAGGCTGGGCGGCAGCTGAAACAGCACCGGCCCCATCCGCCCGGCCTCGGCAACCGGCCGCACCGCATCGCAGAAAAACTCCAGCGAGGACGCGCAGTCGTTCAGCCGCTTGATGTGCGTGATGCGCTGAGGCGCTTTGAATGAGAAGCGGAAACCATCCCCCGTCTGCGCCAGCCAGTTCTCGATCATCGGCGGCTTCGGCACGGCGCGGAACGTGTAGTTCACCTCGACGGAGTTGAGCCGCGTCGCGTAATGCTCAAGAAATTTCTTCGACGGAATTTCTTTCGGGTAAAAGTCAGGCTTCCACGACGGATACGCCCACCCCGAGCAGCCCACGTAAATAGAACCAGCCGGGCTTCGCTGCGAATCGTTATTCACGGTGCCGTCAGAATTGCGGGGCGATAAAGGAGTAAACTGGGGCGGCTAGTGGGATTTGAACCCACGACACCCGGAGCCACAGTCCGGTGTTCTGCCACTGAACTATAGCCGCCATTCCAGATGTGATTGTAGCATCCGGCACCCGGCCAATTCCCGATCCAGGTTGCGTCCCCAGAGCGTGAACTGCAAGCCTAATCCGGAGATTCTGCCTCCCTCGTCGGGGGTGCGCGCGCGTGCGCACCGTCTCTTCTCCGACGACAATCTCGACCTGCTCGCCTATATTCTCGACGACTGGTTCCGCATTCCAGGCACGCAGGTGCGCCTCGGTATCGATGGCCTGATCGGTATCATTCCGGGCATCGGCGACGTGCTCGCCGGCATTCTTTCCTGTCTGCTTATTCTCGGTGCATGGGTCCGCGGCGTTCCCTACGTCACGCTCTTCCGGATGGTCATCAACGTCGGCATCGGCGTCATCGTTGGCGCGATCCCGTTCGCAGGCGACCTCTTCGACATCGCGTGGCGCCCCAACCACCGCAACTTCGCTCTGATGGCGCGCCATCTGCGCGAGCCGCAGCTCCACACCTGGAAGGACTACGCGTTCCTGGCGCTTCTCGGGCTAATGGTTCTGATCATCCTTGCCACACCCGTCGTCGTCCTCATCCTCATCATCCTCTGGCTCATCCATCGGGTTTAAACCCGATGCCCGACGGAGAGGCAGCGCCCTTTCTGCTTCAGATCTGAAAAGGCTCCGCGATACAATCTCACCAGACCCATTCCCACACTTCAGGGTCGCCAGTCGGGGCGTAGCGCAGTCTGGTAGCGCATCTGCTTTGGGAGCAGAGGGTCGGGGGTTCGAATCCCTCCGCCCCGACCATTTCCTTCCTCAACCCGAAACCTGCGCCGCGCTGCCATCGTGCCGGTCAGCGTCTGCTTTTCCCTGCAAGCAAGCGCTTATTGCAGCAGCTCGCTCGCCTGCTTACGAAAGATCGGATCCGTCCTGTACCGCTCCGGAAAGCTCCTCTCGTAACCCGCCAGCCGCGGACAAAGGAAGTGGTGCGAAAAGGAGAACCCGGTCGCCTGCATCTCCCGCATGGCCTGTTCGGCCGTCCAGTGCTGCACGGCCATGCGATACGAAGCGACCATCATGGCCACGCGATCGTCCCCCAGCCGGCAGTGGACAAACACCTTTTTATCGGGGTTTTCCCGAATCACGGCGAGGAACTTCGCGAACACTTTGTCCGTCGGGAAAAGACAATACCAGGGAATATGGACGTACTTCATTCCCAGGCGCTCCACCTTCTTCCCCTCTCCCCAGTGGAGTTCGCGTCCGTCGACGACAATACCGATGCCCATTCGCGCCAGCGCCTCAAAGCCTTCCTCGGTCGGCTGGCCGCCCCGATACAGCCCTGGCGTGATCTCGACGAGATTCGGCACTCCCTGCGTGATGATGTTCCGGCCGTACGGTGTACCAGCAGGACGCGAGGCGGCCTTCTGGGCCACTCCCGCGTGCCCGGCGATCAGCAGCAGCCCGAATATTCCCAGCCCCAGGCCCAGCCGCCTCATCCTTTGGCCACGCTCCCGAAAGCACGGATGATTACACCTCCTCGTCCGATGCGCAAGCCCGAAGGCGGCCGCCGTGAGCCTCCAAATCGCTGTAAATTCATCGCTTCTGCCGACCACCTGGTGGCGTTCTCGATATACCCCACAAGTGACTTGACGACCCTTGAAAATCCCGAGTACTGTTCGAAAACGCTTGCGCCGGAGGTGAGGCTGCAGGCGTGCTCGTCCCCCCGCCGGATCCGCAAGGCAGTGCCGGTGATACCCACGAAAGAACAACGCAGCAGGAGGATTCCCCTTGATGAGGTACGTACCTGTTTCGCGATTCGTTGTGCCCATTGTGGGCTTCTTTTTGGCGAGTTCACCCGCGATTCTCCAGGCCCAGGGCCCCGGACAATCCCAAACCGGTGGCGGCCTGCGCACCATTGAGCAGGGCATGCCACCCGTCATGATTCACCCCACCG
>DASSKX010000656.1:0-2166 GCA_035689925.1 Acidobacteriaceae bacterium | reverse complement strand
AGCCCCTGCTGAACGCGAATCCGAGTGCTGAGACATTGGAACTGGCATCGTCGGCTCATGAAGATCTGCATGACACGGACCAGGCGGTGAGCGCGTTGCGGCAGGCGATCCTGCTGGAGCCACGCAAGGTGAATCTTTATGTTGACTTCGCCGCGCTCTCGGCAACGCACCAGTCGTTCCAGGTAGGGATCGATGTGGTGAATGACGGTATACGCCTTGAGCCGAACGCGGCGCCTTTGTATTTTGCTCGAGGCATGCTCTTCGTTCAGCTCGCAAAATACGATCAGGCTGAAGCCGATTTCGAGCGCGCGTATGAGCTCGACCCCAATCAGTCGCTCAGCGTGGCCGCGCAGGGACTGGCGGCTGCACAACGGAACGACCTCAGTCATGCGCTGGCCGACGTGGAACAAAAGCTGGCGCGGCGGCCGGACGACCCGATCCTGCTGTACCTTCAATCCGACCTTCTGATCCGGCAGGGGGCGGACCCCGGCAGCGCGGAGTTCCAAACGGCCTTGCGCTCCGCGAAACGCGCCGTGGCGCTACGTCCGGCGCTGGAGCCGGCGCACGAAGTGCTCGCGAAGCTGTATCTGCAGGACGGCCAGTTCATGGACGCCGCCGCGCAATGCAGAAAGGCGCTGGAGATTGATCCCAATGACCAGGCTGCGGTCTACCGCCTGATCCAGGCGCTAAGAAAAACAGACGAGAAGGCGCAGATCCCCGAATTGCTGAAGCGGCTGGCTACACTCCGCCAGCAGGCCACACACGAGGAGCGCGAGCAGTATCGATACAAACTCGTGGAGGGTGGGGAGGGCGACGCTTCTGAGATACCTCCCTCATAGATTCAGAGAGAATCGGTTCGGATTCTTAACCTTGTCTTCGTCGATTAGCAAATGTTCCTCCAGGAAGATGGACTAGTCTCTTCCTCGGATGCATAGTTCGGGAGACCGAAGCCGAGTACGTCGTTATGGGGCGATCCGCGCGTGATGCAGTTTGCCGTGCGTGTGTCGTTTTAAACTGGATCGGCGCGCGAGGCTATCCGGTCCCTGCGCTCTTCTCCATGATGCGATCAAAAACTCTGCTCTTCCTCGTCTGCCTGCTGTTCACTTGTCCACTCATCGCGCAGCATGCGAAGCCGAATCTTGTTCTGCAAGGTGAGGTGCACGCTTCGCAGAATCACACCTACTTCGAAGTACCGTTCCGCGTACCGCCGGGGACGCACCGCATCAGCGTCACTTTCCATAACCTTGGCCACGACCAGCACACCGTGCTCGATTTGGGGATTGAAGATCCGGTTCGCTTTCGCGGCGCCAGCGGCGGAAACAAGGATCACTTCACGCTCAGCGAGACGGATGCGACGCCATCCTATCTGCCCGGCGCAATTCCGTCGGGTATGTGGAAGCTGTTGATCGCCGTGCCAAACATTCGCCCGGGCGTGACCTCACGATATCGCGCGGAGGTCTGGTTCAATTCCAGGATCGAAGACTCGAGCTTCACGAATCAACCGCTGAAGACACAGCCCGGCTGGTATCGCGGCGATCTGCACATGCACAATGCGCATAGCGATGGAAGCTGTCCGAGCGAAACCGGCAAAGCGGTGCCGTGTCCGCTTTTTCTCACGGTCGAAGCAGCGGCTCGGCGCGCCCTCGACTTCATCGCAATCACCGATCACAACACCACGTCGCAGTATGACGATGAGCGCGAACTGCAGCCCTACTTTGACAAGTTGCTGTTGATTCCGGGGCGCGAGCTGACCACATTCCACGGCCACGCAAACGAATTTGGCACGACACAGTGGATCGATTATCGCGTTGGCACCAGGCAGGTTCCCGATGTTAACGCAATGTTCCGCAGTGCGCGCGCGCTGGGTGCCGTCGTGTCGATCAACCATCCCGAGTCGCCGACCGGCGAGATCTGCATGGGCTGCGGCTGGGATCCCTCGCCTGCGGCGGACATGAAGCTCGTGACGTCCATCGAGGTGGTCAACGGTGGAGGCGTTCCGGCCACGCGATTCTGGGAGGATCAGCTGCGCCAGGGATTTCGGCTGACAGCGATCGGCGGCAGCGATAACCACCACGCCGACTGGCCGCCGGAGAAGCCGGCGTCGATCGGTTATCCCACGACCGTGGTTTACGCGCAGAACCTCTCGGTTGCCGGAATCCTCGACGG
>DASSKX010000655.1:0-2447 GCA_035689925.1 Acidobacteriaceae bacterium | reverse complement strand
AGTAGCGGCGGAACGCGGCCTCATGCAGTTCACCGGGCAACATGTTGATGCCGTGCCCGATGGTGCCGCCCTTCCAGGACCCCTTGCGCGCGCCGACTTCCGACGAAAAGCGAAGGTCGAGCGAGCGCCGGATCTTCTGCTGCCGAAAGACCGATAGCCACTTGAACCAGCCCGTCCCGAATTTCCAGGCACGTTCCTCGATCTTCGTAACGGCCGTGATCCGCTCCCCGTCGAAGTCGTCGAACTCGAATGCGACGGTCGGACATGCGGACCTCAGCCGCTCCTCCTCCTCGCACTCCGGTGTCCCCCAGCGCGCGTGAACCGGCAAATCTGCGAACAACGACCCGTCAAGCCCGTAAAGGCTATGGCGGACAAACCGCCACTGCGTCCAAGGCAGGAAGCAACCCCACGTTTGCTCCGTTCTGCTGTCGTTCGTGACGCGGCCGAGCTTGACGCTCAGATGCCCCTCGGAAAGCGAGAAACCGTACTCGCGCTCGCCGCTGTCCCAATATCCGCCGCGCGGCGTATCCACGCGCCTCCGCCACGGCTTGATGATCGGCGGCAAGGCCACAATCAGGGTATGGCCGAAGGCGCTCATGCGAAGCCGACAACCCGGATAATCGTCGCCGTCGCCAGACCCGAGCACGATGGCAATCGGACGATATCCGTGTGTGTCGCGGGCATAGGTGAACGGCCCGAAATAGCGATCGTCGTCGCCCCAGCGAATGTGCATCACTCTTCCTCCCGCCCCGCCTTTTCCGCCTTCGCCGCCGCGAGCATGGCGCGGTAGATCCGGGCGGCATCCCTCCGGGCCTGCACGGGAGAGCCGCCCATGTAGACGCTCGGAAAGACCCGAGCGCATCCGCCGGCCTCGACCATCCCCTCGCTCGGCTCCACCGGCACCGCCACCAGCCGCCCGCTCGCCAGCCCCGCCAGCGTCTCCGCCGGCAGGCCGAGCGCGGCGTCGGCGTCGAGCGTGGCGCGGGCATCGGCAGCAAAGACTTCCCACCCCCGCATGACCCGCGCCTGCTTCTGCGTTTCGGTCGCGTCCTCGTCCCACCCCTGGGCCGGGAGCTTGTCGGCGCGGAACACGAAAGTCCGATCCGGGTCCGCCCCATGCGCCCTGGCAATCCACCGCGCCCGCGCCTCGACCAGCCGCTCGATTTCGTCGGACTCGTGGCGGTCAGGCATGATCGGCTCCCTTCGCTTTGACCAGCTTGGGAGTGATGGCACGCCGTCCATGCCGGCCGACCGGCCGCATGGGCTTTCGGTGTTCGCCGCATCGTCGGTTCACATTGCGAACCGTCAAAGACGTCTTGTGCTCAAAAGCTTCTTTGCAGTCGGAACAATGCGTTCTCCAAACGATCAGAGTGGTTCCCACTCCGTCTCGCCGGACATACGGCTCAAGCCGCACGACTTCATAGGGCTGCCCGCCCCAAGTCATGATGGTGCCCACGGCTGGCGGTGCGTCGAATTTGATCTTCACTTCCGATCCCATGCTTTTGCTCCATTCGAGATGCCGCCGGATGCCGAGACATTGGGGGAACCCTTATAGGGGGGTACCCCCACGTGTCTCGCCACCGTCTCCGGCCCGATACGCTGTCTCGCCATGTCTCGCCATGTCTCATCATGTCTCGCTCCATCAAGACAGCCACACAAAGCCATCGTAATGCCCGATAACCCCTTCTTCTGTAAGGGATTTCCATATGCGTGCCCATTGCGACCGCTCGCTGTCTGAGTTGTCTTGCGATGTCACGCGCGTATCTTTGAGAAATTCACGCCATTCGGTTGTAGAAACGACCTTAACGGCCGGGAAAGTGATCGTGTTCGGAGGCTCTGTTCCGGCCCCGCGGATGAGATCCTGCAACGCCATGTATGCTGCAAGTTCCTTTCCGTTCAACTTCGACTTGTTAATTTCGGTCGTGCTAACGGGTTGAACAATGCAGCTTGTGACAGGCTTATTGCGCTGGTTCCGTCCGAGTTCGACGGATTTAAGTCCGAAATGCAGCTCACCGGAGGTGTCGAGTTCGCGTTGCTTGGTGACTCGTATGGTTGCCAGTTTGGTGTCGGTATCGCGTGAGATTTCGATTTCGGTATCGACGGCGGCCCGGAGGATACTGTGGCCGCGGGCGCCCTTGGCCACGTCCTTGCCGCTGTGGTGGATGAAAAGCAGGTTCGCGCCGGTCGCCTCGCGGATGCGGTCGGCGCTGCGCACAAGTGCGCCCATGTCGTCGGGCGCGTTCTCGTTGCCGCCCGCCATCGCGCGGGACAGCGTATCGATGACGATCAGCCGCAATGGGGCGTCCATCTGCTCGGCTGCGGCCTGTATCGCCACGATGAGAGGCTCAACGTCCGTATCCGCGTCGAGAAGGTTCAACGCGGACGGAATGGCGACGAAGGGTAGGCGGCGCCCTTCGAGCCCATGCTCCTTGCGGAAGGCAGAGACG
>DASSKX010000654.1:0-10935 GCA_035689925.1 Acidobacteriaceae bacterium | reverse complement strand
GATCTCGTCCGCTCGCTGGATGAACAGCAGCGCCGCGCCGCCATCATCGCCGCGACCGCCTACCCTGAAATCCTGACGGAGGCGAGTCGCAAGGCCGCGCTCGAGGGACAGCCATCCGGGCTCGACGCATCCAGGATGAATTCCACCCAGTTCGACGCGCTCGTCGCGCTGATTGAGGAGTACGTGCGCAATTTGCCCGATGCTTTCGCTGGCCGGCGAAAGGCTCAGCTCACCAAAGCGGGCAAATCGATCCATTTCGCCTGGGCTGGCGGCACAAGCCGCAGAGACAAGCGCTACTATCGCGTCCAGACTCCCGACTTCCTCATTGAGTTCGACGATACGCAGGATGACGCCAACCACATCCACTCGGTGTGGCGCGATTTCGGCGGAGACTTCGGCGAGGACTTGCTGCAGCAGCACTATCGGGCCAGCCATCAGCGCCCGTTGACGATTCGCAGTTAGGCTCAGGACGCCTTGCGCGCCAGCATCGCCACTTCCACCGCGCGTTCGCGCGTGCGGTCCTCCACGCCAATCCAGTTCAGAAGCGGCGTCGTGCTCATCGTCGTCATCAGCGCCATCACCACCATCATGGTGAAGAGCGTCGGCGAAAAAGCGCCAACGTTATAGGCGATATTCAGCACCACGAGTTCCACCAGACCACGCGTGTTCAGCAGCGCGCCCAGCGCCACAGCGTCGCGCCAGGACTGGCCGGTGAAGCGCGCCGCCATCGAAGCTCCGCCCATCTTGCCAAAGACCGCCGCCAGCAGCACGATGCCGCTCCACATCCACATGTGCGCGTCGTTCAGCAGGTCGAGCCGCGTCCGCATACCGGTCAGCGCGAAGAAGAGTGGCAGCAGCAGCACCGAGACCACCATGTCCAGGCGCGAGCGCAGCCCGATCTGCCACTCGGGAATTCTGGGGAAGCAGACGCCCGCCATAAACGCGCCAAACAGCGGATGCACGCCGATCGCCTGCGTCGCGGCTGAGGAGAAGAGCGTCAGCGCCAGCGCGACTCCCAGCACCTCGAACGACAGCAGATTCGTTTTGCGGCGTCCCGCGATCCACGAGAGCAGCGGCCGCACGCCGAAGATCATCACCACCAGATACACGCCGAGGCCGATCAGCCGCATCGGCAGAGACGACGGTCCGCCCTCCGCGCCGATCAGCGCCATGGCCAGAGCCAGCAGCAGCCACGCGACCACGTCATCAACCGCCGCGCACAGGATGGCCGTCGTGCCCAGCCTGGTGCTCTGTAGCCCGCGTTCCTCGAGGATGCGCGCCAGCACCGGAAACGCCGTGATGCTCATCGCGATGCCGAGGAAGAGAACGAAGGGCAGGTTGCCGATCCCGTGCGGCGCAAAGCGAATGCGCAGCGAGTGCGCCAGCGCCGCGCCCATGCCAAAGGGCAGCAGAATGCTCATCCCGCTGGCAAAAGCAGCGGTGACGCGCTGATGGTAAAGCTGCTCGTAATCCAGCTCGGAGCCGATGAGAAACAGGAACAGCACGAGGCCGACCGTGGAGAGGATCTCAAATGAATCGAAGGACGCCTTCGGAAACAGGGTCGCCGAAGCATGCGGCGCGAAGCGCCCGAAGACCGACGGCCCCAGCACAATGCCACCGATGATCTCGCCGATCACCCGGGACTGGCCCAGCCGCAACGCCAGCCATCCACAGGCCAGAGTCACCAGCATCACGGTCGCAATTTGGACGAGGAGGAGGGTCATGGGGCCACCGATCCGGTTTGAGGTAGGATGCCCGGGGCCCGTCCACTCTTTGTACCAGAAGCTCCGGTGGGAAAAGGGTTTGGATGCGCGAATCGAGCCCCGGCGCCCGTTTCATTCAGTAAAACGATTTCGTGCCGTCCCGCGCACACCTTCCGTATACTGGCCTGTCCGAACAAGCGCTGCAGGGAACCGCGCTGGCCGCTTCTGCGTATGAATGCCCATGAGCTTCGCGGGCGCCATCACGTGGAATCTGGGCTGCATGGGGTTTCCCGAGAGAGCCGCCGTCCGTCCCGGACACGCAATACCGCCGCGTCAGCTGCGAGCGCAGGGAGTGCCCGACGAGCGCGGCAGGGAGCGGTGGCCGCGCAAAGAGCAGTCCGGCGAACGATTCGTGGAGAAGCCCGTGGAAGCGGAGTCACAGGTTCTGGTCGAGCGGTGCCTGAAAGGGGATTCGTTCGCCTGGACTGAGCTGGTGAAGTCGCACCACCGGCGTGTGTATGGACTCTGCTATCGCTTCACCGGATCCGCCACCGACGCCGAGGACCTGACCCAGGAAGTCTTCCTCAAGATTTACGGAAATTTGTCTGCCTTCGACCTCGCCCGGGGCAGCTTCCAGACGTGGATCACGACGATGACCCGCAACCTGCTGGTGGATCACTTCCGCCGCTCGCGGGCGCAGCGCTCCACCGATTCGATCGACAGCGGCTGGGACGGCGATGGCGATGAGATGCCCATGGCGCAGCGGCTGGCCGATTCCGGCCCCTCGCAGCACGACCGGGCCGTGCAGAAAGAAATTGAGAAGATGGTGCAGGAGGCTCTGACGAAAATCTCGCCAGAGTTGCGCGAAGCTGTTATCCTCCGCGATTTGCAGGACTTGGACTACAAAGAGATCGCCCAGGTTCTGCACATCCCCGAAGGTACTGTGAAGTCGAGAATCAGCCGGGGACGGGCGGAACTGGCCCGTCTGCTGGAGCGTAGTAAACGACAGGTGGTGTGAAGTGGCGGACCACAACAAATTCGGATATATACCGAATGCCGGACCCGGCGGTCTCCGCTGCGACGATTGGGAAGCATTGCTGGCGGATGCGCTGGATGGCCGCCTGCCTGCTGCCCAGACTGAATCGTTCCAGGCGCACTGCGCGGTGTGCCTGGCCTGCGCCGATCTGCTGGAGCACGCAAAGCAGGGGCAGGAGTGGCTGGAGTATCTGCATACCGAGCCGGAAGTTCCGGCCGGATTGGTCGGGAAAATCCTCGATAAGACGGTCGGCCCGGGAGCCATTCCCGTGCCTCTCGTCGCAACCGCCGGCGTTCCGGCGACCACCGCGACAGCCGCGGCGATCCCGTGGCGGCGCAGCTTCCATGAGACGCGGCTGCTGATGACCGTGGCGATGGCGTTCTTCTCCATCGCGCTCACGCTGAACATGGTCGGCGTGCGGGTGACGAATCTGCGCCTGGCCGATCTGCGGCCCTCGAACATCGGCAGCACCCTCGAGCGGCAGTTCTACAGCGCTCGCGGCTCGGTGGTGCGCTTCTACGACAACATGCGGTTTGTCTATCAGCTGGAGTCGCGCGTCCGCGAACTGCGCCGCGATGTCACTCCGGCGCCGCAGCCGCAGAACCAGAAAAAACAGCAGCCCTCCGGCAGCAACGATAAGGATGGGCAGCTCAATCCCGGACCTGCTCAGGGAGACGTGCTCAACGCGCATACCAGCGCGAAGAACACCATCTCGCTCGAGCAGGCCGCACTACAAACAAAAGAAAACGGGCCAACAGAGGTACTCGATTTGAATCCCCTGAGAATCTACAGGGCCGGGCCACGGCAGGACATCGCCGGGTATGAAGAAAGGAGCCTGGCATGAACACCTGCGTGAATCATCCCGATGCGGCGGTCACCGCATACTGCCAGAACTGCGGCAAGGGACTGTGCAGCGCCTGCACGCGCACAGTCAACGGCAACATCTACTGCGAGCCGTGCTACACGGCGCGCACCGCACAAACCGCGGCTCCCGGAGCGGGGCCAGTCGGAGCAGGGCCAGTCGGACCGGGTCCCATTCCCCCCGGCTATCCACCTCCACCTCCGCCCGCTTCCGGACCGAATCCCGGAACGGCTGCCGTGCTGGGCTTCATCCCCGGCGTGGGCGCTATGTACAACGGCCAGTACATCAAGGCCATCGTCCACGTGCTGGTTTTCGTGGTGCTGGTGGGCATGGCGGGCCGCTTCTGGTTCTTCGGCCTGCTGATCGGCTTCTGGGTGCTGTATCAGGTCTTCGATGCGCTCCAGACCGCGAAGGCGCGGCGGGACGGATTGCCGCTGCCCGATCCCTTCGGCCTGAATGAGCTGGGCAATCGCATCGGTGGACAGGCCGCCACTGTTCCTCCTGTTCCCCCCGGAACCGTACCGCCTCCGCCCGGAGCCGTACCCGGAAGCCAGCCCTACGTGCAGTGGGCCGAGCAGGTCCGCCAACAGGCGCATCAGTGGGGCGAGTACGCCGGCCAGATGGGCGAGAATATCCGCGCGCGCGTCGTCAACGATGCGACGCAGGCCGGCACCCGCTGGGCTGCGCCGCCTCCGCCTCCGCCGGGTGGCTGGGCCGCCGCTCCGCCGCCTCCGGGAGGCTGGCAAGCCGTGCCTCCGGTACCGCCCGTGCCGCCCATCGAACTGGAGCGAGCGCGCCGCGAGCCCATCGGCGCCATCGTTCTCATCCTGCTGGGTATGCTGTTCCTCTTTAACACCCTGGGCTTCTTCAGCTTTGGATGGGTCCATCACGGCTGGCCGCTGATCATCATCGGCATCGCCGTCTGGCTGCTGGTGCGGAACAGCAGCTGGGGTCACCGCATGCACTTCCGCCACGCGCCTGTCGCGCCGCAGGACGCCGACAAGCAGACAGGAGGCGGGCAATGAACCAGTACCTGTTTCTGCGCCGCATGCGCGGTCCGCTCTTCCTCCTGATCTTCGGGATCACCGCTCTGCTCGACGAGTACACCGGCATTAATTACGCCATGAGCTGGCCGCTGTATCTGATCGCGTGGGGCGCGATCAAGCTGGCGGAGAACGCGATCCTCATGCAGAATCCGCCGCCGCCTCCGGGCCAGCAGCCGTATCCCGGCGCCCCCTGGCCGGGCTATGGAACCGGGACTCCGCCGCCAGCCGGCAGCACGACCACGTCGACCGCCATCGTTCCGTCGACGGGCGAGGACAGGGGGTAATTATGGCAAGCACACCTCCGCCGTATTCTTCGCAGGATGCACGCTGGCAGGCGCGCCAGGCACGCGCCGAAGCCCGCGCACAGAGAGCCGCATGGAAGGCTCAGGCCCGGGCGCAGCGGGACTACTACCGCGCCGTATGGAAGGGAGCGCACCGCCCGTCGTTCGTCGGCCCCGTGGTGCTGCTCACCATCGGCATCATTGCTCTGCTGCTGACGACAGGCAGGCTCGACGCCGTAGTCTTCTGGTCCTGGTATGCCCGCTGGTGGCCGATGCTGCTCATCGGACTCGGCGGCCTGCTCCTGGTCGAGCATTTCATCGATGCCGGCAGTCCGTGGGTGGGACGGCGCCCGATGGGCGGCATTGTCTGGCTCGTGATCTTCATGATCTTCCTGGGGATCATTTCCCACGCCGGCCATCTCGTCGGCCCCTTCGCCTGGCAGTTCGGCGACCACAACAACAACGATGAGTTCTGGAGCTGGATGGGCCCCGAGCACGACAACGACCTGCAGATCGATCAGGCGCTGGCGTCAGCCAGGCCCTCCCTCACCATCAACGATCCGCGTGGGGACATCACCCTCACGCCCTCAACCGATGGCCAGATGCATATCCGCGCCCCCCAGATGGTGCATCGCACCTCCGATGACGAGGTGCGCAAGCTCTTCGACGAGCTGAAGCCCAAAGTGGAGACCTCCTCGAACGGTGCAGTCATCACCGTTGCTGAGAAGGACGGCGCCCGCGTCGATCTGATTATGGAAGTGCCGGCGGCGGCCTACGCGAGCATCACCGCGCAGCACGGCGACGTCACCGCCGATGGCCTCACCGGCGGGATCCAGATCACCGAGGGCCACGGCGAAGTGAAGCTCGAGGACATCAGCGGAGACGCTCAGGTCCACATGCAGCACGGCAACTTCTCCGCGCATAACGTGCAGGGCAAGGTGATCGTCGACGGCACCGGCGACGACATCACGCTGTCGCAGATCAAGGGCGATGCCCGCATCGACGGTGAATTCTTCGGCGATATCCACGTGGAGCAGGTGGACGGGCCGGTGCACTACCACTCCAGCATGACCACCATGGAGATTCCGCATCTGGTCGGCTCGCTTACCCTCGACAAGAGCGATCTCGCCATCAATCGTGCAGCTGGACCGGTGCACGTGAGCGCCCGGTCGAAGGACATCGAGCTGACGCAGATCGCCGGCGACGCGCATATCGAGGACAGCAATGGCGACGTGAGTGTCACCACGGCATCGCCACTGGGCAACGTGCAAATCGCCGCGCATACCGGCGATGTCGTTGTAACGATGCCCGAGGATGCCAGCTTCACCGTCACCGGCAGCGCCAGCGGTGATGAAGACATCCGCACCGACTTCCCGCTCCACATGACGAACAGCGACGGACGTCAGACGCTGGACGGCACGGTGGGCAAAGGCGGCGTGAAGCTACAGCTCGAAGCCGAGCACGGCAATCTCGAACTGCGGAAGGGCAGCAACGTCACCCTCACCACAACCGAAGCGAGCAACAACGACACGTCGGGCGCGAAGCACTTCCGCGCGCCCGCGGGACAGAAGCCGCAGGTTCAGGTGCAGTAGAACGGAGGCGGCGCAGGGACTCGCTGCATCGCCGCAGCGACTCCCTGCACGCGAATTCCCCGTCCCGAGCTAATCCCCGCCCCCAGCCGCCTCGTCCATGTCGACGCCGGAAATCGTTCCCGCAATGTCCGCCGTGACCGTGAAGAAGACGAACATGTTCGGGACCACCGGCGCCACGGTCATGGTCAGCGTAACTGCCCCCCCGGACGCGTTCGCGAATCGGCCGGTCCCACCTGTGATCTGAAACGCTCGGACACAGTGGGCCTGCTGCGACAGGAGATCGATGCAATCCGATCCCTCGGTCAGATTGGCTTTCAACAGACTCCCATCCTGGAAGCGAAAGACAGCCTCGCCGGCCAGAACCGGGATGTAGAGCCCCGAGCAGGTGCTGGATGCCTGCGGCGCAGCTGCGCTGGCACTCACAGCACGAAGTGTGAACTGTCCCAGGCTACCCTTCCCGGCCAGGCTGTATTCGCTCGTACCTGTGCCGGTCTGGAGATCAATGGTGCTGGGAGCAGCAGTGCCCGAAAGCGTCATCTGCACGGGCGTCCCTTGTGGATAAGCGCTTGCGACTCCGAACGTGAACATCAGCGCCGCGATGGTCATGTGCTTCATAGGAATCCTCCTGTGTGTCTTGTCCCCTGAGTTGGCTGGCGGAGACTTGGGGGAATCCAGAAGTGAATGAAGCAGCGCACAAGGTCAACCGAATTGCGTCTGAACTGTGGCGGTCCATCCAGGTCGTTGCAGCCGCGGAGTTTACCGGGGCTCCTGACCTGACGCGAGTGGACACAAGCGCGAGCTTCGGCAGGAGTGCTAGACTCTTCGGATTCCTCAGCGAGGCGAAAGCCGTGGCCACGCCAGCAAAAACTTCGCCCTGTCCCCGGTTCGGTGTCTTCCAGGCAGACCTGGAACGCGGAGAACTGCGAAAGTTTGGCGTGCCTGTCAAAATCCAGGAGAAGCCCTTCCGCATTCTCGCCGTGCTGCTGGAACGCCCCGGGGAGATCGTGACGCGCGAAGAACTGCGCGAGCGGCTGTGGCCGGCAGATACGTTTGTCGAATTCGACGACGGGCTGAATGCAGCCGTAAAAAAATTGCGCGCCGCGCTCAACGACACAGCCGACCGGCCCCGTTTCATCGAGACGGTGCCGAAACGCGGGTACCGGTTTATTGCGCCCGTGATCTACGAGGGGGATGCAACTCCCGCCCTGGCTGATAAGGCGGTCACCGCACCTCCGCAAGCGGCGCCGGAGAGAGGCGTTCGGCAAGCACGGCTGCGCCGGTTCGCCGTTCCGGGCTCGGCCGCGGCTGCAATCGTGCTGGTCACAGCGGGAGCTTTCGCTTTTTTCGCTGCTCATCGCCGGCCGGTCCTCTCCGAAAAGGACACCGTTGTGCTCGCCGACTTCGCAAATTCCACCGGCGATCCGGTCTTCGATGGCACGCTTCGTCAGGGGCTGGCGGTCGAACTGGAACAGTCGCCTTTTCTGAGCCTGATCTCGGACCAGCAAATCCAGAAGACTCTAAAGCTCATGGATCAGCCGACCGACGGTCGACTGACACCGCAGATCGTCCGGGATGTTTGCCTGAGGACGGAAAGCGCTGTTTACCTCACCGGTTCGATTGCGCCCCTGGGCAGCCAGTATGTGCTCGGGCTGCAAGCGGTTAGTTGCCGTACCGGCGATCTCCTCGCAGAGGAGCAGGAGATCGCAAACGGCAAAGAGAAGATCCTCGGTGCTCTGGACAGGGCGGCAGGCAAGCTGCGCGAGAAGCTCGGCGAATCGTTGAGCACGATCCAGAAGTTCGATACTCCGCTCGAACAAGCCACAACACCTTCGCTCGAAGCGCTGCAAGCCTACAGCCTGGGACGGAAAACCCAGACCGGAAGGAACGAATTTGCCGCCTCGATCCCCTTTTACCAGCGCGCTGTCGGGTTCGATCCGAACTTCGCCATCGCCTGGGCGGCGCTCGGGTCGGTGTACTGGAATACGGGCGAGACCGTGCAGGGTGCCGTATATGGCCGGAAAGCGTATGAGCTGCACGCGCCCATCAGCGAGCCGGAGAGATTCTACGTTGACTCCACGTACTACCACTATGTTCTCGGAGATCTCGACAAGGCGCGTCAGGTCTATGACGTCTGGAACCAGACCTATCCGCGGAACTCGTCGGCGCGCATTCGTCTTCGCCAACTCGATTTCCAGGAGGGCAAATACGAGGAGGCATTGACGCAGGCACGCGAGGCCAGGCGACTGGATCCGGCGAAGGGCGGCCTCACTTTCGGCATTCTCGTCGAGTGCCTGATAGCGCTGGATCGACTCCAGGAGGCTGCAACCACGGCGCAACAGGCGATCGCCGACGGGTACGACTCCTCGGGGCTGCGATTCACCCTCTACCGATTAGCTTTTCTGCAGAATGATGCGCCGGAAATGGCTCGGCATGCTGCGCTGGTTGCCGCCGCTCCGCACTTTGAAGGCCAGATGCTTGAGTTCGAGGCCAAAACGGCCGGATATTACGGGCGTTTAAAGGAGTCTCGCGAGTTATCGCGGCGTGCCCTCGAGTCGGCGACCCGCACAGGACAAGGGGAGAGGGCGACTGCGATCGAAGCCGATGCTGCCTTGCGCGAGGCTCTTCTGGGCCGGATCGATCAGGTCCCTGCTCATGCAAATGCGGCGCTCAGGATTCCGACCGGCAGAGAAGTGCAGTATGCGACAGCGTGGAGCCTGGCCCTGGCCGGCGATGTTTCCCGTGCCCAATCGCTGGCCGACAATCTTGCCAGGAGCTATCCCGATGACACGCTGGTGCGGTTCAATTATTTGCCGGTCATTCGCGCTCAAATTGCGCTGAGTCGCAGGGATCCGGCGCAGGCCATCGAGCTTCTTCAGTCAGCAACACCTTACGAACTGTCCGATGCCTGGTGGCGCATCCTTGGTCCCGTTTATGTCCGCGGGGAGGCCTTTCTGATGGCGCGCCGGGGAGCTGAGGCTGCCGCCGAGTTTCATAAATTCATTGAGCATCGCGGACTCACCGCGAACTCCCCAACAGCTATGCTCGCGCATCTTCAGTTGGGGAGAGCTTATGCGCTGATGGGAGACAACGCCAGCGCGAAGGCTCAGTATCGGGAGTTCCTCAGCCTCTGGAAAGATGCCGATCCGGATGTCCCTGTTTTGAAGCAGGCTCGGGCGGAATACGCAGAACTGAAGTGAAGCTGCAGACGCCGGTTTGCAGTTCCGCGCACCACCTGACCTCCGTAACCCCTGATCGGCGATTTCGTCTTGCCCTCGTAGCTGGCAGATCCTACCCTTGAAATAAGGGAAGCTCTGTTCTCAGGAACAGAGCTTTTTCCTTTCCGGCTCAGGCCGGCTTCCGCGCTCTTTGAGAGGACTGCTTCGCCGGGTGCCCCAGGTCTCCAGTTGTTGGAGACCTGGGCGGGTGCGACGCGCCTTGACCGGACCTTGGGTGATGTACCTCGCGGCCGCGATTGATCACATCGCGACCGTCAACTGATCATCGACGGCCTCGACCGAAGTGACTGCCTTCGAATCATCTGCAGCGTTCACGACCGCGGCCTGATCATCGACGGCCGCGAGCGCATCAAAGACGGCCGTCTCCGAAGTGACTGTCCTGCAATCATCGAGGGCGCGTCACGGCCGCGAGGTGATCAAAAGGGGGAGGGGGGGAGGGGGGCTACCCCTGGCTTCCCAGCAGCGGCCGCACAATCTCCTCGAGCCGCCCTACCACCTCCTCGAGCGTGAGCGACGTGGAGTCGATCACGATCGCATCCGGTGCCGGACGCAGAGGTGAGTTGGCGCGGTTCCGGTCGCGCTCATCGCGCTCGCGCAGCGCCCGCAGCACATCGGCCCGATCCGACTGCGACTGACCGGCGGCTGTGGATGAGGCGCTCTGCTCATACCGTCGCTGGCTGCGCGCCTCGGGCGATGCGTCGAGGAAGACCTTCACATCGGCATCCGGGAAAACGACCGTGCCGATGTCGCGGCCCTCCATGACCACGCCGCCGCGGCGGCCCAGGTCGCGCTGCAGGTCCACCATCCAGCTGCGGATGTGCGGGTGCACGCTCACGCGCGACGCCGCCTGCGTCACATCGGCGTCGCGGATGCGGTCCGTCACATCCTCGCCATCGAGAACAACGCGGTTGCCGGAGCGGTCCGGCTGCAGACCGATCTGCGTATTGCGCGCAAGCTGCGCCAGCGCGTCCGGGTCGTCGAAGTCCTGATCGTTCAGGATCGCCTTCAGCGCGAAGGCTCGATACATGGCCCCGGTTTCGAGGTTGAGCAGGCCGAAGTGCTCTGCCAGGTGCCGCGCCACGGTGCTCTTGCCCGCACCGGCCGGCCCGTCGATCGCAATGATGGGACCGCGCTTCATTCTGTGCCCTCTTCGCCGGCAGGCTTCTCGCCGCGATTCTT
>DASSKX010000653.1:0-2697 GCA_035689925.1 Acidobacteriaceae bacterium | reverse complement strand
TGTCGGTGTCGAACTGAATCTCCTGTCGAATCTGCTGGGCTGCATCGCTTACCGTGATACGCAGCGGATCGTGGTCGACGCGAATGCCGTATTGCCCCCAGGCGACATGTTCTCCCTGGCCCGCGAGCGGCACGGGATGCCGGGTCTCCAGTACACCTAGTTCCTGCATAGGCGGCGGCGCAACCGTGGGAGCGATGCTGATGCGCAGGATGTGCGGCGTCAGAGCTGTCAGGGTTAGGTCGAGTTCACCGGGCTTTCCGGTTTTTGCCACGAGCGCCGTCGCCGCACGTAGCTGAGTCTGGAACAACAACTCTCCAATGCCGGCCGCCACGCCGCCCAGCATCGACCTGCGGGTCAGCTGGGTCATGGTTGCTGAGACACGAGTTTTTTCGTTCGCATCGGAAATGGGATAACCCCCGACTCAGTGCATGGCGTACAAACGGCGGCTGCTAAGAACGGATATACGGGATCCACACCTGCATTTCCGACGGTGCTCGGTTGGCCCACGCGTAGTAGGGGATCAGCTTCAGATTCGCGGAGGACGCTTGCGGCTGAGGCATATCGGCAGCAAAGTATAGCGACGTTGAGGGTGGATCTTCGGCGTGGCTACCCTCGTGCTGCAGGACGACCACTCCGTCGAGCAGATTCGGATCGTAACTGGCGCTCGTGGCTCCGCTGGATTTAACCGAGAACCCCGCGAGGTTGCGCTGATTTGGACGGTCCGGCTGGTCCAGACCTTCCATGCAGAAGACCACTGGACCACGCTGGAAGGCAACGCGCCCCGTGTTTTCTGTAACGGCGGGATTGGCGCGAAGGATTTGCGGGTCCATATCGAAGGAGAGCGCGATGCGGTCCCCAGCGGTCCAGTGACGGCGGATGGGGAGATAGCTTCCTGGTTTCGCTCCCGCTACGACCTCGTCGTTCACACGGACGGTGCTGTGATTGGACCAGGAGGGGATCCGGACATAAACCGCAAATTCCGCAGGCTGCGCAGGACTCACTTCAAGCTGCACGTCTCCGTTCCAGGGGTACCGTGTCTGCTGTACGACGCGAATTCCGTTGCCGTCGTGGAAACGCCAGTTCAGCTCGGAGTTGTCGTAAAGATGGACGTAGAGTCCGTCGTCGCTGGTGCTGTAGAAGTAGCCGGGCAGGGAAGCGAAGGTCCTCTCGAGGTTGGGCGGGCAGCAGGTGGTGTCGTACCAGGGATTACGAATCTTCCCCTCGGTCAGATGACGGTCCCTGGAATCGCCTGAGGGATCGAAGGCCAACGGGTTGCGGTAGCAATAAGTGCGGCCATCGAGCGACATGCCGGAGTTGATGCCGTTGTAGAGAGCGCGCTCGATGACGTCGGTGAACTTTGCGTCGCCTGTCGCGGCAAGCATGCGCCAGTTCCACATCATGTTGCCGATGGCAGCACAGCTCTCGCCATACGCGCGGGCATTGGGCAGTTCATAGGCATCGCCGAAGGCTTCGCCCGCTTCGCGCGCTCCCACGCCGCCGGTGATATAGAGCTGATGCTGGGCAAGGTCATCCCACAGGGCATTGAGGGTCTTGAGGTACTCGGGATCGCCAGTCTCGAGGTAGTAGTCGGTTGCGCCGCAGCAGGCGTACATGGCACGCACGGCGTGACCCTCGAGTTTGGTGCGCGAGGTAAAGGGAATCCCGCAGAACATATACGTGATCTGGCGATCGGTGAGCGGAACGCGGCTGTCGCCGTGCAGGATGTATCCGGCCAAATCCAGATAGCGTCGATTGCCCGTGGTGCGGTACAACTCGATCAGAGACATCTCGATCTCAGGATGGCCGGCCACGATCGGATTCTTCGGGGCGGGGCCGTAGTTTGGTAGCAGGAAGTTGTCGACGTAGCGGATGCCGGCATCCAGCAGCGTCGCATCCCCCGTCGCACGGTACCAGGCGATCGCGCCCTGCAGCATATGGCCGAGGCAGTAGGTTTCGTGACCCGTAGTTTGCGTCGCGGGCAGCATGCGGAGGTTGCGGCGGTCGTCCTGATAATAGGTGTCGAGATAACCGCTCGGCTCCTGAGCGGCAACCACCTGGCGGATCATCGTCTCGCCAGTACGATGGAGTTCTGGCAGGTCGCCGGACTGGAGTGCGAAGCCAACCGCTTCGAGCCATTTGTAGATGTCGGAATCCGAGTAGACCGGGCCTTTTTGCGGTGCGCTCGACTTGCCTTCGAGCCGCAGAAAGTTGTCCATCCGGCCGTGCTGGATCAATTCATCATGCATGCTGGGGATGCTGGACTCGACGTTAGTCGTTCTCCGCTTGCTCCAGAATCCCTGGCGAATGGTCACGGCAGAAACGGGGACGGTCTTCAGGCGCGCATGGGGCGAGTTCGAGAGATCCAGCACGCCCGCCTTCTTCCAGTCTTCCGTGGGCCGGGTCGTCGCGTCGGCGCCGAGCATCGACAGAATGCCGCTCGAGCCTTGAACCACGGACGCGCTGGCAGCGGGAACGAGAGAAGCCGCTGAGGCGGCGAGGAAACTGCGACGCGTGATCGAATTCTTCATTGTCAACCTCGGGATGCCGGACGGGTCCGTTCTAGATTCACCAGCAGGGCTGTGTCAAGAGAACGTTTCCCCGCCGCACCGGAGTAGTATGCAACCAGAAACGGCGCTCTATTGTGTTGGACCGGAGAATTCATCGAATTGTGGGCAGTTGGGGTGCGTGGGGAGCCGG
>DASSKX010000652.1:0-5122 GCA_035689925.1 Acidobacteriaceae bacterium | reverse complement strand
AAGCAGTTCTTCTCGTCGCTGACCCTCACGCCCATGCAGGAAGAGATCGCCGGCAGCATCCTTGAAGAAATCCGCCAGCGCCTCACCTTCCTCGACGCCGTCGGCCTGGACTACCTCACCCTCGATCGCCTCGCGTCGACACTCTCCGGCGGAGAATCACAGCGCATTCAGCTGGCCACCTCGCTCGGCTCGCGTCTCGTCGGCGCGCTTTACGTGCTCGATGAGCCCTCCATCGGCCTCCACCCGCGCGACACCGCTCGGCTCATCCACATCCTCGACGACCTCCGTGACCTCGGCAACACTATCCTCGTCGTCGAACACGACCCCGACGTTCTCCGCGCCGCCGACTACCTCCTCGACCTCGGCCCCGGCGCCGGCGAGTTCGGCGGACGCGTCCTCGCCGCCGGCACCGTCGACGAAGTCTCCGAGAATCCCGCTTCCATCACCGGCAAATATCTCAGCGGACACCTCACCATCCCCGTCCCCACGCACCGGCGCGAGCCCGGCTCGCAGCGCGACTGGATCCGCCTCCGCGGCGCCCGCGCTCACAACCTCAAGGGGATCGACGTCGATATTCCATTGAACCTGCTCGTCGCCATCACCGGCGTCTCCGGCTCCGGCAAATCGACCCTCGTGCACGAAGTCCTCTACAAAGCCGTCGCCCATCGCCTCGGCCGCATCGAGGGCGGCGACCCCACCGGCGTCTACAAGGACATCAAAGGCGTCGAGCGCCTCAACGACATCGTCCTCGTCGATCAAACACCGATCGGACGCACGCCGCGCTCCAACCCCGTCACCTACATCAAAGCCTTCGACGCCATCCGCGAACTCTTCGCCGCGCAGCCCGAAGCGCAGCGCCGCAGCTACACCGCCGGCCACTTCTCATTCAACGTTCCCGGCGGCCGCTGCGACGTCTGCGAAGGCGACGGCACCGTCACCGTCGAAATGCAGTTCCTCGCCGATGTCGAACTGCCCTGCGAAGAATGCGGCGGCACGCGCTACAAAGCCAGCACCCTCGAGATTCTCTACACGAACAAAAACATCCACGAAGTCCTGCAGATGACCGTGCGTGAAGCGCTGCGCTTCTTCGCCGGACATCCCAAGATCGTCGACAAGCTCGCCGTCCTCGATGAAATCGGCCTCGGCTACGTGCGCCTCGGCCAGTCCGCCACCACGCTCTCCGGCGGAGAAGCCCAGCGCGTCAAGCTCGCCGCGCACCTCGCCTCCACGCGCTCCGCCTCGGGCGAGACGAAGAAGGGTACGAACCGCGTCCGCTACATCCTCGACGAGCCGACGACCGGCCTCCACTTCGATGACGTCGGCAAGCTGCTCATGGCCTTCCGCAAGCTCATCGACAGCGGCGGCACGCTCCTCGTCATCGAGCACAACCTCGACATCATTAAGTCCGCCGACTGGGTCATCGACCTCGGTCCCGAAGGCGGCAACGCCGGCGGCCAGGTCATCGCCACCGGCACGCCCGAATCCATCACCTGCAACGAGCTCTCCCACACCGGACGCTGGCTCACCCGCGTCCTCGCCGGCCGCACGCCCGCCCATCGCGAACGCCGCGAAGCCCAGGTTGAAAGCGAAGTCCTCTCGTGAAGCAGTTCCCTCTCGTCCTGCTCGGCCTCGCCCTCGCTGCTCCCATCACGCTTCACGCGCAGCAGCCGCAACTGCCCCCCGGCACCTCCTCGCCTGACGAGCCGCGCTCCGCTCCTGACGAGGCATCCGGCCCGCTCGCCGAAGCCGAAGCCGCCATCGAGGCGAAGAATTACTCCGCCGCCGAATCCCGCCTCGACGTCTGGCTCTCCGCACACCCCAGCGACGCCCGCGCTCTCTTCGACCGTGGTTACGCCGCCGACGCGCAGAACCAGACCGCCGAAGCCGAATCCTGGTATCGCAAAGCCATCGCCGCCGACCCGAAGCAGTTCGAATCCCGTCTCGCCCTCGGCCTCCTCCTCGCGCAGCAGAACGACAAAGGCGCCCGCGAACAACTCCAGGCCGCGACGCAGCTCGAGCCGAATCCGCCGAACCCTGCCGCCAAGGCGCAGGCCTACCGCGCGCTCGCCCGCCTGCTCCGCTCCAGCGATCCCACCGCAGCCCGCGACGCGCTCGTCGCCGCCCTCAAGCTCACGCCCGAAACCCCGCAGGACACCTTGCTCACCGCGCAGATCGCCGAGAACGCCGGCGACAACGACCTGGCCGAACAGGCCTACCGCCGCCTTCTCCAGCAGGATCCCAACTCCTCGCCCGCCACCGCCGGTCTCGCCCACCTCATGATCCGCGAGAAGCGCTACGCCGATGCCCAGCCGCTCGTCGAAGCCGCTCTCCGCCGCGATCCCGACGACCCCGCCCTCAACGCGCAGCTCGCCGCCATCCTCAACGCCCAGGGCAAGCAGGCCGACGCGCTCGCCGTCCTCGAAAAGGTCCACCAGATCGAGCCGTCCAGCCGCTCCGTCACCTCCATGCTGGCCGATGCCGAACTCCAGGCCGGCAACCTCGACAAAGCCGACGCGCTCTACCAGCAGCTCCTCATCGCTGAGCCGAACGACCCCGCGCTCCACGACGCCCGCGGTCAGATCCTCATCCGCCGGCAAAAGTACGAAGAAGCGCTCGCCGCCTTCCACAAAGCTCTTGCCGCGAACCCCGCAGACGTCGACGCGTGGTCCGGCATCGCCTTCGCCGACTCCGAACTCCACCGCTACACCGACGAATTGCAGGCGCTTTCCATGCGATCAAAATATGCGCCTGACAACCCACCCACGCTCTTCCTCTGGGCAACGGCTTACGACAATCTCCATCAAAGCAAAGCAGCGGCGGACTTCTACCACAGGTTCCTGGCTGCCGCCCAGGGAAAGTATCCAGATCAGGAATGGCAGGCCAGGCATCGGCTTGTCGCCCTTAAGCAATAGAACGATGCCCTCCACCCAGCCAATTGGGCCTGAGTGGGCTCCCTGTTTCGCGCCGCACGGCTGCGGCGCCTGAGGCGCAGTGTAGCCACCAGTGGCGCAGATCACGGGATTGCGGTATTGTTATCCCCCGCGCAATCCCCGGAGGTGCCCATGCGGTCCCTTGCGGTACTTGCCGCAGTTTTCCTCCCCGCTTCGTTTGCGTTTGCTCATGGCCTCGACGATCGTGTGCCCGATGCTCATCAGCTCGCGCAGCTCGAAGCCAAAGCGGCCATTGCTTCCCCCGAACAACAAGCCTATCTCTACGCCGAAATCGTCCACTCCATGACGGAGATGGCGACCGCCGAATATCAGGCCGGCGATGACAAGCAAGCCTCGCAGTCTCTCGAAACCGCCCAGAGCTACGCGTCGAAGATCCAGATGAATCTCCTCCACGACGCGCACAAACTCAAGAACGCCGAGATCCTCATCCGCCATACAGCATTTCGTCTGCACGAACTGCTCGTCGGGGCCTCGCTCGATGCTCGACCCACTCTGGAAGCCACCATCCGGCAGCTCAACAAAATTCAATCGGACATGCTGAGCCAGGTCTTCCATCACTAACTTCTGGAACCGCGCTCCCGCGAAATGCGCTGAATCGTTTTCGCGGGGCGCACCGCTTTCGCAGCAAATTCTCCCGTTTTCCCAGCACAATCCACACCCGTTCCACAGCCTGTGGAGCCCGTTCACACAGTATTCACGCACCGATAACACACATCAGTGCATCCGCCACCCTCTGGTACCGTCCGTGTTCGCCTCATCTTCCCTATTTACACGCCGGGGGTGTCTTCCTATTCTGACGTGGCGTTTCCGAACAGCGTGATTCACCGGGCTCATACGGATTTTCAGAATCGACTGCGAAACCAGACACGATAAAAGGCTCTTCGCAGCCCATTCGAGACCCACGGGATCATTGTGAATCGCGATATTCGGCCTCGCACTTTCGCCTTTTTTACTGACAACTGAATTGGAACGGTCGTAGCTCTCCGGCGAGCTTTCGCCGCCCGCTATCTTTCCCGAGAATTGTTCAGGGTCTCGCGCGGGCCGAAGTCTGTCTCGGATCTCCTCCGTTCCCTCGCATCCCGCGCTTGCGGGGGCCTGTTCGCGTGCGTGATTTTTCCTGTCCGCATGTGCTCGCCCCCTCATGCGCCGGGATGCGGGCATCCGGAACCCGCACGCGGGCGCACACGGTCGGGGTGTGCCTCGCGTCCAGCAAGACTGCCTCCCGCGGGCCGTCTCAGGAGAATCATGAGACCGAAAAAGACCATCCTCTGCGTCGACGACAACGACCAAATCCTGTCCGTGCGCAAGTTCCTGCTCGAAACACGCGGCTACCGTGTCATTGCTGTCAAAGGAGCTGAGGAAGCTCTTGACCGTTTCCGACAAGGGGGCATCGACCTCGTCCTCGGCGACCTGGTCATGCCCTCCATGGACGGCAACGAAATGGTTCGTCGCATGAAAGACATCTCCCCTGAAGTCCCCATGATCCTCATCAGTGGCTCGGTCAAGACCTTCGAGCATGGCAATCGCGCCGACGCCTTCCTGCCCAAGGGCGCCTGCACGCCCGTGGAAGTCCTCGAGCGCATTCGCGTCATGATCGCCCGCAAGCGCGGCCCCAAAAAGACCCTCCGGCCTGTCTTTACTCCTCCTCCTTCAGGGAACTACGAGTCCGCCCCGCACCCGGTGGCCTCGTAACACTGGCAGTTTGTTTCATCGTTATGTGGTTCTCATCCTGTCTGGACTTCCGGGGGCTTCGGCCCCCGGCCCTTCTCGCCAAAGCCGTCGCCATCTCTCGCCCCTCCCCCATTTACAATCGTTCAGTGGAATCAATGATTCGCGCCGAGAACCTCGGCAAGGTCTACCGCTCCGGCAGGCTTGAAGTTCCGGCGCTTCGCAATGCCACCTTCTCCGTCGAGCCAGGCGAGTTCGTCTCCATCGTTGGACCTTCCGGCAGCGGCAAATCCACCCTCTTCTACCTCCTCGGCGGGCTCACCCGCGCCTCCTCCGGCCGCGTCCTCATAGGCGGAACCGACTTCTCCTCCCTCGGCGACGCCGAACGCACGCGCATGCGCCGCTCCCGCATCGGCTTCATCTTCCAGAAATTCAACCTGCTCCCCACCCTCACCGCGCGTGCCAACATCGAGATCGCATACGAAATTTCTGGCCGCCAGGAA
>DASSKX010000651.1:0-7621 GCA_035689925.1 Acidobacteriaceae bacterium | reverse complement strand
TGCAAATCGGGAGGCCGCAGCCAGAAGGCGGCGGAATTCCTGGCGAAGAACGGCTTCACGAAGCTGCACAACCTCGCCGGCGGCATCACCGCCTGGTCGAATGAGATTGATCCTTCGGTGCGGAAGTATTAATCGCCACCGAAACTGAGAAGCGTCGGGCCTGGATGCCTCCAGGCCCGATTTTTGCTGGGTTTGGGCGCAGCTGGGTGCCGGGATTTCCGGGCTGTCGTTTACGATGGCATAGAAGCCCTATGCAGCAGTCCATTCTCGTTACCGGCGGCGCCGGCTTCATCGGGTCGAACTTTGTCCTGACTTGGCTGAATAGCGTCGGCACTCCCGTCGTCGACCTGGACCTGCTCACCTACGCAGGCAATCCGGCGAACCTCGAGTCGCTTAACGGCGACAGCCGCCATCTCCTGGTACAGGGAGACATCGTCGATGCGGAGCTGGTTGGATCGCTGTTCCGCGAGCATCGCCCGTGCGCCATCGTACACTTCGCGGCAGAGAGCCACGTGGACCGCTCCATAGTGGCGCCCGATGCCTTCATTCGCACGAATCTCCAGGGCACGTTTACGCTGCTGGAACAGGCGAAGAAGTATTGGTCTGCGCTGAGCGCGGAAGAGAAGCGGGCGTTCCGCTTCCTGCATGTCTCGACCGATGAGGTGTACGGCACGCTGGGTCCAGACGATCCGGCTTTCTCCGAGACGACTCCGTATGCGCCAAACAGTCCGTATGCCGCCTCGAAGGCGGGTTCGGATCATCTGGTGCGCGCGTACTTCCACACCTTCGGCCTGCCGGTACTGACGACGAACTGCTCGAACAACTACGGGCCGTTTCAGTTCCCGGAGAAGCTGATCCCCCTGATGATTCTGAACGCGCTGGAAGGCAAGCCACTGCCGATGTACGGAGACGGCGGCAACGTGCGCGACTGGCTGTACGTCGGGGATCACTGCTCCGCGATTCGCACTGTGCTGGAGCGAGGCCGTCCCGGCGAGACCTATAACATCGGCGGCAACAGCGAGCGGAAGAATCTCGATGTGGTGATGACGATCTGCGACTTGGTCGACGAGATGCGGCCGGATGCCGCGATCGGCTCGCGCCGCAAGCTGATCACCTTCGTGAAGGATCGTCCGGGCCACGATCGCCGCTACGCGATCAATGCCGCGAAGATTGCTCGCGAACTGGGCTGGCAGCCTGCCGAAAAATTCGAGACTGGGCTGCGGCGCACCGTGCGCTGGTATCTGGACAATCTCGAGTGGGTGAACAACGTGCGGACGGGCACGTACCTGCACTGGATCGAGCAGAACTATGCGGAGCGACTGTCATGAAGGGCATCATCCTGGCCGGCGGGTCGGGGACGCGCCTGCATCCGGTCACGCACGTCATCTCGAAGCAGTTGCTGCCGGTTTATGACAAGCCGATGATCTATTACCCGCTCAGCACGCTGATGCTGGCAGGGCTGCGCGACGTCCTGATCATCTCCACTCCCCAGGACACCCCGCGTTTCGCGGAACTCCTCGGAGACGGAAGCAGGTGGGGGCTGAATATCAGCTACGCCGTGCAGCCCAGTCCCGACGGGCTGGCGCAGGCCTTCCTGATCGGCCGTGAGTTCATTGCCGGCAGCGCGAGCGCGATGATCCTGGGCGACAACATCTTCTACGGGCAGTCGTTTTCGCAACAGTTGCAGGCCGTCGCCGCGCGGACCGCTGGCGCTACCGTGTTTGCTTATCCGGTACAAGATCCGGAGCGATACGGCGTCGTGGAATTCGACGCGAAGGGAACCGCGATCAGTCTCGAGGAAAAACCTGCCGTACCGCAGTCCCGATACGCGGTGACCGGGCTGTATTTCTACGACAATCAGGTGGTTGAACTTGCTGAATCGCTGAAGCCTTCGGCGCGTGGCGAGCTGGAGATTACGGATCTGAACCGGCTGTATCTTCAGGCCGGCAAGCTCAATGTACAGATCATGAGCCGGGGCATGGCGTGGCTGGACACCGGCACGCACGATGCGCTCTTCGAGGCCGGCCTCTTCATCCAGACCGTCGAGCGGCGCCAGGGACTGAAAATCGCCTGTCCGGAAGAGATTGCGTGGCGGCTCGGCTATATTACCGATGCACAGCTGGAAGCGCTGGCCGAACCGATTCGCAAAAGCGGCTATGGACAATATCTCCTGAATATTCTGCGTGAGCCGTATCTGGCTCCCGATCATTCAAGATCATGAACTTCGCGGAGACTGCAATTCCGGGCGTGCTGGTCCTCACTCCGACGATCTACCACGACAATCGAGGCGCCTTCCTGGAGACCTGGAACCTGCGACGGATGGCCGAGGCTGGGCTGCCCTCGCATTGGGTGCAGGACAACTTCTCGATCTCGAGGAAGAACGTCGTGCGGGGCATTCATTACCAGATCAGTCAGCCGCAGGGAAAGCTGGTGCGCGTCTCGCACGGAGCGGTTCTCGATATCGCGGTCGACTTGCGCCGCAATTCACCGAGCTTCGGGCGGCACGTAGCGGTACGTCTCACCGCCGAGCGCGGCGAGATGCTCTGGATCCCCGTCGGCTTCGGTCACGCATTCCTTACGCTGACTGAAGAGGCCGGCTTTGCCTATAAGGTGACGGATTATTATTCGGCAGCTGGCGAGCGGACGATTCTGTGGAACGATCCCGAACTGTGCATCGCATGGCCCGTCGATGCTGCAAACGCTATCGTCTCGGAGAAGGACGCGCATGGCGCTCGATTTCGCGACGCCGAGGTCTTTGCATGAACGAGTCGCCGCGGGTTCTGATCCTTGGCGCCACCGGGCAACTCGGGATGGAACTGCAGCGCTGTTTTGCGGGAACGGCTCCGCTCGTTGCGCTGGGGCGCGAAGGTCTCGATCTGGGCGTTCCGGCAGACATCCGCGAGCTCGTGGAGCGCGTCCGGCCGCATGTGATCCTGAATGCGGCCGCGTACACGGCCGTGGATCGCGCAGAGTCGGACAAGGAACGCGCATTTGCGGTCAACGGGCGCGGTCCTCGCCTGCTGGCGGAAGCCGCCCTGCGCGCCAATGCGCTGCTGGTGCACTACTCGACGGATTACGTCTTCGACGGCCGCAAGTACGAACCGTGGAGCGAGGACGATGCGACGCGTCCGCTGAACGTCTATGGAGCCAGCAAGCTCGAGGGCGAAGCAGCCATCCGGCAGGTGGGCGGGCGGTATTTGATCTTTCGCACCAGCTGGGTCTACGGACCGCAGG
Source organism: Acidobacteriaceae bacterium (assembly GCA_035689925.1). Lineage (GTDB taxonomy): Bacteria > Acidobacteriota > Terriglobia > Terriglobales > Acidobacteriaceae > Palsa-343. Next base: position 4,387 of record DASSKX010000651.1, on the reverse strand, counting down.
GAAAGAATTTTTTGTTCACCATGCTGCGGCTCGCCCGGGAGCGCCCTGAGCTCAACGTCGTCAACGATCAGGTTGGCGCGCCGACGACCTCGATGGAACTAGCGCGGGCCACGCGAACCGTTGTCAATGGCGTGCTGGAGGGCCGGTACGGGTCGCCTGCGGAATGGGCGGGCGTGTACCACATGACCTGCGAAGGATCGACCACCTGGTGCGGCTTTGCGCAGGCGATCTTCCAGCGCGCCGGAGCGCTGCTGGAAGGCCAGCGACCGCGGGTAAACCCGATCCCGAGCCGCGATTATCCCACCCCGGCGAGACGGCCGGAAAATTCTGTGCTGTCGAATGCGCGGCTGCACGAACGCTTCGGCGTGCAGCTTGCCCCGTGGGAGTCTGCGCTGGACGAGGTGATGGCCATCCTGCAGAAGCGCGCAGCGGCCCCGCAGATCACTGGCCGTGATTCAGGTTGAAGGTCACGCCGATGCCGCGGCCCAGCGGCGTTTGCACCGCGGAGACATCCACCATATTGCCGTGTTCGAGCGAGCGGTGATGCAGGACATATCCGCCCACCAGCCAGCCCAGCGTGCTGCCCACCAGCACGTCGGAAGGGAAATGCTGCCGCGCGACGACGCGCGAGACCGACACCGCCGTCGCCGCTCCGTAGACCAGCAGGTTGGTCGCGAGACCGTTGTACTGGCCGGCTACGACGTGAGCGAACGCCCACACATTCATCGCGTGCTCTGACGGCATCGACGGGCTGTTCGGCCAGTCCTTCGGCCCGTGCGGCCACAGCCCGCCGCGCGCATTGTCGAGCGTGGGGTTTTCGCGGTCTAGTGCGTACTTCAGCCCCTCGTCGAGAATGCCGGCATCGGCCATCGCTTCCGCCGAGAGCACCGCCGTCTCCGTCATGTAGTTATCCTGCCGAATATTGCCGGCGAAGTAGCCCGCGCCAGCTGCGGCGAACGGCAGGTACAGTCCGAGTCCATCGGAGACTTTGTTGACCTGGTCTTCGCGATGCGGATGAATGCCCAGGTCGTGGATGGCGCGCGTATCGTAATGGACCGCAATGCCGGTGGCGGCGCCAAACGGCAGGATCCAGAGAAGGTTCGAAGCGGGCGCGTGCAGCGGGCTCATCACAATACCCACTTCGTCCTGGGCCACGTGCTTCACGCAAATCTGAATGCTGCTGAGGCGGCAATCCTGCCGATCATTCTGCGGGGCGGGTGCGTTCACCTGAGCCTGCATAGAAACGGCGCAAACGGCCAGGGCGGCGTAGAGGACCAGTCGCTTCGAAAAGCTCAAGAACACTCCTGTCGGGAAGGGTCGCTGAGGCGATTGTATCGTGCTGTTGCCGCCGGCTCGTCTCGATAGAATGGAGCTATGCTGCAACTCTCCGGCGCGGGCAAGCGTTTCGGCCCGCGACTCCTCTTTGAAAATGCAGACTGGCTGATTACCCCGACCGAGCGCACGGCTCTCGTGGGCGCGAACGGAGCCGGAAAGTCCACGCTCATGAAAATTCTGGGCGGCATGGACACGCTGGATTACGGCTCGATCCAGCGCATGCGCGGCATGACCATCGGCTATCTGCCGCAGGACGGCCTCACCCTCTCCGGCCGGACCGTTTTCGAAGAGTGCCTCAGCGTCTTCGACGAGCTGCGCGCCATGGAGCGCGAGTTCGAGGCGCTTTCCGCGTCCCTCGCGGAACTCGATCCCGAGAGCCCCGAATACGCAACCGTCGCGGATCGTTTTTCGCACATCGAGGCCCGCCTCCGTCACCACGACGTCTATGCGCTGGACGCGCAGGTCGGCACCGTCCTCACCGGCCTGGGATTCTCGAAGGAGGACTGGGCCCGCCAGACCCAGGAATTCTCCGGCGGATGGCAGATGCGCATTGCGCTCGGCAAACTGCTGCTGCAGCAACCCGATCTGCTCCTGCTCGACGAGCCGACCAACCATCTCGATCTGGAAACACGCAACTGGCTTGAGAATTACCTCAGCACGTGGCCCAACGGATACATCCTCATCTCGCACGACCGCTACTTCCTCGACGTGACGGTGAACAAGATCGTCGAGATCTGGAACAAGGGCCTGCATTTCTATCACGGCAATTACGAGAAATACCTGACGCAAAAAGCGGAACGTCGCGCGCAACTCGAATCCGCGTATCGCAACCAACGCGAGCACATCGAGCATCTCGAGGCCTTCATCAGCCGCTTCCGCTATCAGGCGACCAAGGCGAAGCAGGTACAGAGCCGCATCAAGGAACTCGAAAAGATCGAGCGTATCGAGATTCCCCTCGAGGAGCCGACGCCGCACTTCACCTTTCCGCAGCCGCCGCCTTCCGGCCGCACCGTGGTCGAAGTCTCCGGTCTGTCGATGCAGTATGGCGAGAAGCGCGTCCTCCAGGACGTCAACTTCACATCGAGCGCGGCGATCGCATCGCGCTTGTCGGCGTGAACGGCGCGGGCAAGTCGACGCTCATCCGCCTGCTCTCCGGCCAGGAGACGCCGACCACCGGCACGCTGAAGCTGGGACACAACGTGCTCGCCGAATACTTCGCGCAGGATCAGTACAAGGTGCTCGATCCCGACTCGCGGATGCTGGACGACATGGGCCGGGCCGCGCCCAAAGTTGCGGAGAAGGATCTGCGCAGTCTGCTCGGGTGTTTTCTTTTCTCCGGTGATGACGTGTTCAAGCGGCTGGGCGTGCTTTCCGGCGGCGAGCGCAACCGCTATGCGCTGGCGCGCATCCTGGTGAGCCCGGCGAACTTCCTGCTGCTCGACGAGCCGACCAACCACCTCGATCTGCGCGCCAAGGATGTGCTGCTCGAGGCGATCGGGAAGTTCAACGGGACCGTCATTTTCGTCTCACACGACCGCTACTTCATCGACGGCCTCGCGCAGAAGGTGCTCGAAGTAGCGAAGAGTGACGATCCCGCGCGCGGCTCGCAGGTACACGTCTTCCCCGGCAATTACGAAGATTATCTGTGGCGCAAGGAAGGCGGCGCGGCGACCCTCGCGGCGCAGACCGCCGCCGCCGCGCACCAGGAGATTCCGGCCCCCGTGGCGGTTCCCGCGGCCGCGCCCTCTGTGGTTGCCGTCAAGCGCATGAATCCGATTAAGCTGCGGCAGATGCAGGAGCGCCTCGCGCAAGTGGAGCAGGAGATTCCGCGGATCGAGCAGTCGCTGGCCGACACCGAGCAGGCGCTCGGAGTTTTCGTCAGCGCAGAGGAGACGCAGCGCCTGTCGGCCGAGCTGGAGGCTCTCCGCAAACAACAGGCGCTGCTCAATGCAGAATGGGAAGAGCTGTCGCTGCAGCTCGAGGGCCAGGAGATCCCGGGCTAGACCCGTGCACCCGACTTCAGCGATTCGATAACCGTCGCAGCATTTTCCGGCGGCGTCTGGAAAGCAACGTTGAACCGGTTCCAGGAATTGATGGTGTTGATCGCCAGCGTCAGATCCACCAGTTCGCGCTCCGTGAAGTGCTTGCGAACCAGCTCGTAGACGTCGTCCGGCACGTGCGTCTGCGCCACATTCGTGACCGCCTCGGTCCACGCCAGCGCGGCGCGCTCCCGTTCGGAATACCACGACGCTTCACGCCATGCAGCGACACCATGCAGCTGATCGTCGCTGAGGCCCTCTTCCTTGCCCTCGCGCCAGTGCATCGCGATACAAAAAGCGCAGCCGTTGATCTGCGAAGCGCGCAGGTCGACCAGGTGCAGCAGCGCGGGTTCCAGCGTAGTCTTCGTGCGCAGGTAACGGCCGGCTTCATAGTTGGCCCGCAACGCCTCAGGAGCAACGGAGGCGTAGTTCAGTCTCTGTGTCATGCAGACCCTCCATCGTTGGTTTCTATTTTCGATGAGCCTGCAAGCGGCGCGGATTCGCCGCTACTCGCTTTTACCTGTGGATGGAGCCGGGGTGCTCGAGGACTTGCTGCTGCTGTCGCCGGAGGCGGCTGGCTTTTCAGTCGTAGCGCCCTCGGTTTTCGCGCCGTCGGCCGAGGCCTTCATCGAACTGCCGCTCTTTTTCGCGTAGTCGCTCACGTACCAGCCGGAGCCTTTGAACTGAATGGCTGGCGCCGAGAGCAGGCGCTCCACTTCGCCGTGGCACTGGGGGCACTCCTTCTCTTCCGGAGCGCTGAAGCTCTGAATTTTCTCAAACTGATGTCCGCAGCTTTTGCAGCGGTATTCGTAGAGCGGCACAAACGTGTCCTTCAGGGTGCTGAGATCGGGCAGGGATCGCTTCGAACCGCTGAAGCGTCCCTGCTCCTATTCTACTGATGCCCGCTCCGCGGCGGCTTAGCTCTCCTGCAGCGTCACCTGGCGAACCCCGGTGATGGCCTCGACCGAGCGCAGTTCCTTGATGACCGCATCGCTCACCTGCCCGTCGATCTG
>DASSKX010000650.1:0-3720 GCA_035689925.1 Acidobacteriaceae bacterium | reverse complement strand
GGCGGGAAGTCTGAGGGAGGTCTACCCCCCTCCCCCCCCTGCCGTTTTTTGATCAAGTCACGGTCGTGAGCGGCGGGGATGATTGAAGAATCGTCACTTTGGTCGGGGTCGTCTTTGACCCCTTCACGACCGCCATTGATCAGTTCGCGGCCGCGAGCGCGGCAGATGATTCAGGAACGATCACTTCGATGACGGCTGTGCATGATCAGGTCAAGGCCGTGCATGAACACCTCGCGGTCGCGTGTGACGAACTCGCGGCTATGAACCGGTCATTTTGTTCGCAAGAAGCTGAAACGGTGAAACGCAGATTCTTCGACTCACCACCCCCAAACTGAAAGGCGTTTGGGGCCCCGTTCGCTCAGAATGACAATTCCGATATTGTCAGGAACTTGCGCAGTCATCTCAAGGATCGGCGGCACCCGGCCTGGGCCGGACGGGAAAACAAAAAGCTCTGTTCGAGCGAACAGAGCTTTCCTCATTTTCAGTGTAGGGCGGGCGTGTGGGATGGAGCAACGGGAAAACGCCGACGCGGCATTACGGAAGTTTGCAGCCGAGTGATTGTCCGGTGGGGCGACTGAGGTTGGTTATGAGGAGATAACGGTTTGAAATGGAAGAGTTGCCGATAGTCGCCCGGGCGAACGCTCAAGCCCAGTCAATGAGCGAGTTGCCCTGTTACCGTCATTCGAGAGTGTCAGCACGGCATCATCATCCCTCATGAGCCGATTTATCGCCTGTTCCAATTCAGGGAATAGACTTCCTGGATTCCAATGTCATGAGTGATCACCGGATTTCCCTGGGGAGTCAGGCCAAACTCCAGTCCGGCGAGCATTCCGGTCAGGCGAATTCCATTCAGGCTGGCTACCTGCTCCACATAGCGGTCGCTGATTCGCACGCGCATGATGGCCGGATTGTCCCCATAACGCAAGTAGTAAGCCCAATGGCTGTCGGCCGACCAGCGCAACAGTCCCGATCCCTGCGCCAGTTGGCTCCATGTACGGGTACTGAAATCGAACAACATTATCCGCTGACCAACCCACGCGGATGCCGTGGCATGGCGGCCGTCCGGAGACCACTGGGGCGCGAAAAGTCCTTCCGATCCGGGAACCGTTTCCACTTGACCTGTGGCAAGGTGCAAGATGTGAACGGCGACCTTCTGTGGCTGCGTCGAGAGGAAAGGAAAATCGCTGTACATCAGCTCGGTGCCGTCGGGCGACCAACTCGGCTGCATTTCGCCCCCGCCATGCGGCGAGTCCGGCTTTGGATCGCCGCCGGAGGCTCCAATCAGATAAAGCCGGGCAGCTCCGCCGACTGAGGAAAATGCGATCTGCCTGCCATCGGGCGACCACTTCGGCACCGTAGCCCTGAGAGGCGGAAATGTGAGCTGGAGACGTTGGGTGCCGTCTACTCGACTCCTCCAAAGCGTGCCTTCGGGATAGCTAACATAGGTGACCCACTGGCCGTCTCGGGAAAAGTCCACGAATTCGGCGGAAATTCCGTCCATATAGCGAACGAACTGTCCAATGCGCGGATCGAACTGCTGCAACTCGCCGCGCATCTGGTGGCCAACCACAAAGAGTGTGCGACCGTCCGGGCTGAAGGCTGGCGCGAGCGAACTGAGCTGTCCTGCAGTGATGCGGACCGGACTCGGTCTGCGTCTGAACAGTCTGGATATCCATGGTTCCTCTCCCGGTAGCCACCAGATGTCGGATCGATCCTGTTGCGTGACCTGAAATACGAAGTCCCGCCCATCGGGGCTCCATGTTCCGCAACATACATCGACCGAGCCGTGGGTCGCGCTGCTTACCGGCAGGCTGGAGCCCGGCAGATCGATTGGCACCTGGTGCAGTCCTCTCCCGTCGCGCGAGATTTCCCACAAGGTGCTCATGGCGGTCCTGACAGTAAGGCGCAGCTTTTCGCCATCGGGAGACCAGCGTGGATGCCAGCCGTTCCCCGGCAAATTGGATAGAAGCTTCGATCGCGTGCCATCTCCGTTGGCCAGGAATAACTCCCTGCCTCGCACGTATGCCAGCCAGCGCCCGTCGGGAGACCAGGATGCATCGGACGCGGTGATGTCAGCGAGGGGACGGGCCACGCCTGCCGGCAGGGGAACCAACCAGAGTGGCGAGGCGCCGGCTGGTTCAACCGCGTTTGAGACAAGGAGTTCCTGGCCCCCAGGGGAGATGTCGAGCAAGGTGGGCAGGCCAACGGGAACCGGCAGCTGTGCTGTATCGCCTCCGGAAACTGAAACCTCGCTGATGCCAGGGGCATCCGTTGAGCCCTCGCTGAAGTAGACCCGGTTTCCGTCCGAAGAGATCGCGGCATTCGGGCCTCCGCGCTGGCCCATCGAAACCCGCTTGCTCAGGCCGTCGTGAGTGATCTGGGAGAAACCGGAGAATCGAGGCCGGTACGAGACTTCACGCCACTGTTCCACCGCGAACCAGGAAAGAAGGGCGAGGACCACGACTGGAACAGCGGTCAACAGCGTTCGCTGCAACACTCCTCTCCGTGCGTTGTCATTCAGGGGTGCTTCTGGATGCGCTTCCAGATCGAGATCTTCACCCAGCGGCTGCGGCCCAGAAACTTCTTTATCCCCGAGCCCATCGACAACTGGCGCCGGCGCCTTCCGAACCGGAACCGTGAGCCTGTATCCCCGGCGGGGGACGGTCTCAATGTAGTCCTGCCCCTCTGGAGCTTTCCCAAGCTGCCGGCGCAGCAGGAAGATGTTCTGCGTGAGATTCCCTTCTTCGACGTAGCTGTCGGGCCAGACTGTCTCAATCAGTACCTGCTTGCTGACAACCTCTCCGCGGTGCTCGACGAGCGTCAAGAGCGTCTTGAGGGCCTTGAGGGGAACCGGTACGACGCGGCCATCGATAGACAGAACCATCTGCTCCGGGCTGAGCAAAAACGGGCCGAACGAATATAAGATCCCGTTGCTCAAGAGGTTAGTCGCCTTGATAAAAAATTGAGAAATCTTTGAGCGCTGGGCTGAAGACGCGCCGAGGCCGCGCTGCTAATTTTGCCACACATGGAGCCCCGTGGCATCCAGCATCGACGGCAAGGAGACCCTTCATGACGGCTTCCCCCACAGCGGTCAGCAGTTCCGCGGCCTCAACCCCTCACGAACAATCGGCCGCCCCCGGACGGAAGCTACGTGCTGACGATCTCTACTTTGGCGCGATGGTGCTGCTGATTGTGGGCACGGTCTTTCTTGGGTTCGCACGCACCTATTATCTGGCCGGAATCTATCACACGCACCTTCGCAATCTGCTCATCGGTGTGCATGGAGCCGTGTTCAGCACGTGGATTGTTCTCCTGGTGGTGCAGACCACACTGGTAGCGCGCCGGAATATAGCTCTCCATCGAAGATTGGGCATCTTCGGAGCGGGTCTCGCCGTTGCGATGGTCGGGCTCGGAGTAGCGGCTGCAACCGACTCTCTCGCCCTTGGCTTCTTTCCTCCGGGATTTCCTTTCGGCCCCGTGGTCTTTTTCTGCATTTCGGTCTCCAACATCGCTAAGTTCGCGGTCCTGATCTTCTTCGCTATATGGCTGCGGTCGAACGGACCGGCCCACAAGCGGCTGGTTCTGCTCGCCACTCTTTCCCTCATGATCGCCGCCATCGGTCGATGGCCTTTCGCCTTCACTCGCGCACACCAGGGTTTCATTGTCAGCCTGATGTGGTTGTCTCTCGTCGTGTTCGACCTCTCAACGATTCGACGAATT
>DASSKX010000649.1:0-6378 GCA_035689925.1 Acidobacteriaceae bacterium | reverse complement strand
GGGCTGCGGCGCATGCTGCACCGCGTCGATGCCATTACAAGTGCCGCAGCGAGCATCCGCCCCGACGATTTAAGCACCCGAGTTCCCGCAGGAGCGCCGCAGGATGAGGTTTCGCGGCTGGCCGCCACGTTCAACAACATGCTGGATCGCATCTCGGCTTCGGTGAATCAGCTCCGCACGCTTACGGACTCTGTCGCTCACGACCTGAAGAGCCCCATCACCTCGGTGCGCGGCAGCCTGGAGATTGCCCTGTCGCTGGAAGACCGCGAGCAGTCGGCGGAGCTGGTGGCGCGCGCCATCGAGCACCTCGACCGGCTCTCCGAGGTGATTACGACCTCGCTCGACCTGGCCGAGGCCGATGGCGGCGCGCTCCGCCTGCGCAAAGAGGCCGTCGATCTGGCGGAACTGGTGCAGCGCGTCACCGAGCTGTATGCGCCGGCATTCGCCGACCGGCACCAGCAGCTTGTGGTCAACGCATCGGCCGCAGCCCGGGTCCGCGCCGATCTCTCGCTCTGCACCCGGATGCTCTCCAACCTGATGGAGAACGAGCTGCGATACGCAGGAACGGATGCGCGCGTCTCCGTCGATCTGTCCGTCGGCGAAAACATGGCGTGCATCACCGTCGAGGACAACGGGCCCGGCTTTGCCACCGAACTCCTGCCGCGCGTCTTTCAGCGTTTCGTCAAAGGCGAAGCGTCGGAGGGCCACGGTCTGGGACTGGCCTTCGTGAGCGCGGTTGCTCTGGTGCACGGTGGGCGAGCGCTGGCGCGCAATCGCGATGGAGGCGGCGCGCAAATCGTCGTCGAGCTGCCACTGGCTCAGCCGCGGGGCACTCCCGAATCCTCGGTTAGCGGAGTGCTGACGCCGCAGTGACGATCAGGTGACAAGCGGGGCAAAGATTCCGCGCACGATAAACGTGTACGAACCGGAACGCTTCGGGCCAGGTTGCAAACAACAGATTGGAAACAGAGACACGGATGCACATCCTGACCACATCAACGGCTTACCCGCCGCACTACTATTCGCAGCGCGAGGTAGTCGATGCGCTGCTCGCGTTCTGGGGAAATGATCCCCAGATTGCCGCGGTTCTGGAACGCCTGCACATGCGCACCGGCGTCGACGGACGCCACTTCTCCCGGCGCCTCGACGAGTATCGCGACCTGGACACCTGGGGCAAGGTCAATGACGTTTGGATTCAGGTCGCAGAGGAGCTCGGCGAGCGAGTCCTGCATTGCACGCTGAAGCACGCAGGACTCCAGCCCGAAGATCTGGGCGCGATTTTCTTCGTCACCGTAACCGGCGTTGCGAGTCCCTCCATCGATGCACGCCTCGTCAACCGCATGGGCCTCAACCGGAATATTCGGCGGAATCCGATCTTCGGCCTCGGCTGCGTCGCGGGAGCGGCGGGGCTGGCGCGGGCGGCGGATTACGTGCGCGCCCATCCGGATCAGGTCGCAGCCCTGCTTTCCATCGAGCTGTGCTCGCTGACATGGCAGCGCGACGACATGTCCGTAGCGAATTTGATTTCCTCCGGACTCTTCGGGGACGGCGCCGCTGCCGTTCTGGTTGCGGGGGACAAGGTGCCGCTGCGCGGGCCGCGCCCCGGGCCCCGCATTCTGGCCAATGACTGCGTCTTTTATCCCGACACACAGGACGTCATGGGCTGGGACATCTCCGAGAAGGGCTTCAACATTGTGCTTTCTCCCGATGTGCCCAAGGTCGTCCGCGAAAATCTGGGCCGCGATGTCGATGCCTTCCTCGCCGCGCAAGCCCTGGAGCGCAGCGACATCGGTTCCTGGATCATGCACACCGGCGGGCCGAAGGTGCTCGATGCGACCGCAGAAGCGCTGGGCCTGAGCCGCGATGCGCTGGACGTCTCCTGGGAAGCGCTGCGGCGCGTTGGCAATTTGTCTTCTGCATCGGTATTGGTCGTGCTGGACGAGGTGATGAAGCATCGGCGTCCGGCGCCGGGAACGAAAAGCATCCTCGCAGCCATGGGACCAGGGTTCTGCTGCGAGATGGTGCTGCTGGAGTGGTAGAGGTGGTTGTGGGCCAAAAGTCGTGCGATGTATTGATTGCCGGAGGCGGTCCTGCGGGACTGGCCGCGGCGATTGCGCTGCGGCAGCGCGGCGCGGATGTTCTGGTGGCGGATGCGCTGCGTCCTCCGATTGACAAGCCATGCGGCGAAGGCCTGATGCCCGATTCGCGACGCGAACTGGCGCGGCTCGGTGTGCAGGTGGATGACCGCCTCGGCGCGCGCTTCAGCGGGATTCTATTTGCCGACGGCGATGCGCAGGTGAAGGCGGAATTCCCGCAGGGCGCCGGCATCGGTGTGCGGCGGCCTGTGCTGCATCAACTGCTGCTCGACCGCGCGGCGGAACTGGGCGTGCGCATGGCCTGGAATGCTCCCGTGGTGATGAAGGAGCAGAACGCTGCGCTCGTTGGCGGCGAGCGTTGCGGATTCCGCTGGCTCGTCGGTGCGGACGGCCACGCCTCGCGCGTACGAGCCTGGGCGGGCCTGGATGCGGCCAATCTGCGGAGCCGGCGCTTTGGCTTCCGCGCGCACTTCCGCATTGCGCCCTGGAGTTCGTACGTCGAGATTCACTGGGGCGCGCAGGGACAGGTATATGTGACCCCGGTAGGTCCACACGAGATATGCGTGGCCGCGATCTCTCGTCGCTCGGATGTCCGGCTCAAGGCAGTCATCGACAGTATTCCGTTCCTGCGGAAGAAACTCGCCGGGGCGGCGGTCTCGTCAGCGGAGCGCGGTGCGCTAACCCTCACCCGGCGCCTGCATCGTGTCACCCGCGGCAACGTGGCCCTCGTCGGCGACGCTTCGGGCTCCGCCGATGCGATTACCGGCGAAGGCCTGGCGATGGCCTTCCGGCAGGCGCTCCTGCTGGCAGAGTCCCTGGAACAAGGCGGCCTGCACCTATACGAGTCGCGCCACGGCAGCATCCTTGCCCTCCCGCAGCAGATGGCGACCATGATGCTGCTGCTGGACCGTCACGCCTGGCTGCGGCGCCGCGCTCTTCCGGTGCTGGCCGCGCGCCCGGAGTTGTTCCGCGCGATGCTGGCCGTGCACGTGGGCGAGGCCAGCCTGCCGAACTTCCTGGCGCAGCACGGGCTTGAGTTCGGCGCCCTTCTGCTGGCCCCGCAATTCGCATAGCTGGTTCCCTCAGATCCTTGGCGCTGCCTGCATCCAAGTGCGGGTATGGCAAATCGATACGGGCGGGCTTTGCTCCCGCTGACGCTCTGCATTTTGCTGGCACCAGTCGCCTTCGCGCAGACCGCCGCAAAGAAGATCACGGTCCATGTTGACCCAGCGCAGACGCAGATCCGCTGGACCGTCCGCGAGGATCTGCGCACCGTCCGCGGCACGTTTGCGCTCAAGGGCGGCATCCTCGTCTTCGACCCGGCGACCGGCTCCGCCAACGGCGAAATGCTCGTCGATCTGGACACAGGAACCAGCGGCAATGCCAAACGCGACCAGATGATGAAGACGCAGGTGCTGGATTCGGCCACGTATCCCGAGGCGATTTTCCATCCGGAGAAGGTGCAGGGCACGCTGCAGCCCGGCGGCAGCAGCAGGCTCGTCGTGAACGGCACCTTCACGCTGCATGGAAAGGACCATCCACTCCAGGTCATCGTGCAGGCGCAGATGAACGGCGCTACCGAGATGCAGGCCAGCGCGCAATTCGCCATCCCTTACGTGAACTGGGGCATGAAGGATCCGAGTACAGCAACCCAGCACTTTGCCCACGAGGTGAAAGTGAGCGTGACCGCGAAGGGCAGCGTCGAAGGGCTGCAGTAGCGCGCTTGCCGCGACGATCCGAATCGGAAATACTGCGGTCACGATGGAAACCTTCATTCTGGAAGGCCGCCACGTGCGGCTGGAGCCGCTCGACGAGCGGCACGTGGACGCGCTGACCGCAGCATCGGCGGTGGATCCTTCCCTCTACCAGTGGAGCGCCGTACCCGTCGGACGTCCGGCGGTGCAGGCGTATGTGGAAACAGCCGCTGCGGCTCGAGCCGCCGGAACGGCGGTTCCCTTTGCCACCATTCGCCGTGCCGACGGCGAGGTGATCGGCTCGACGCGCTTCTTCGATCTGGAGCGGTGGCCCTGGCCGGCGGATCACCCGCAGCGGCAACGCGGTGTCCCCGATGCCTGCGAGATCGGCTACACGTGGTACACGAAGTCAGCCATTCGCACCGCAGCGAACACCGAAGCCAAGCTGATGATGCTGACGCATGCCTTCGAGGTATGGCAGATGGCGCGCGTCTGCCTGCATACCGACGAGCGCAATGCACGCTCGCGCACCGCCATGGAGCGGCTGGGTTGCCGGTTCGAGGGCATTTTGCGCTCGCACCGCCTTGCCGTCGACCTCATCCCCCGCAACTCGGTGCGCTACTCCATCGTGGCGGCGGAGTGGCCCCAGACGAAGGCGCGCATTCAGGGCATGCTGGCGAAGTACGATGGATGAAGGAGCCATCGCCTTCGTCCTATGGGAAAACTGTTTACGTCGATCGAGCCTGCGCATCGCGCTTTCATTGAGAAGCAGCACATCTTCTTCACGGCATCTGCTGCTGCCAGCGGGCGCGTGAACCTTTCGCCGAAAGACGTTGCCGCCCTGCGCGTGCTGACCCCGAATCGCGTGGCCTATCTGGATGTCACAGGCAGCGGCAACGAAACGGCTGCTCATTTGAGGCTGGACGGGCGGCTGACTCTGATGTTTTGCGCCTTCGAGGGCGCGCCCCTCGTGATGCGCCTCTACGGGAGAGGCCACGTGCTGCCTCGCGGCTCAGCCGAGTACACCGACCTGCTGCGGTCGGCCTTCGACGGCGTCGAACGGCCGGGAGCGCGGCAAATCGTCATGCTCGATGTGGAGAGCGTCGGCACCTCATGCGGGTACGGTGTGCCTCGGTTCGACTACGTCGAGGAGCGCGACACCCTCACACGCTGGGCCGAGGCGAAGGGCGAAGCAGGCCTGCGTGAATACTGGCAGAAAAAGAACACCATCAGCATCGATGGGTTCCCGACCGGCATGCCGGAGAGCGAAGAATCGCCCGTGGCCTGAGGACACCGGTTATTTCTTTGGTCCGGTTTGCTCCAGGTATTCGATGTAGCCGAGCAGAGCGCCCCAGTGGTAGAACCGGTCGCTGTTCATCACGTCGTCACCGGTTCCGGTGATGGCATTGTAGTTTTCATGGACGTGGCCCTTGTCGCGCCACTCCTTCAGGAACAGATCGTACGACTTCTGCGCGAACTGGCGGCGCACATCGGCATCGTCGTAATTGCAAAGGCCGACATAGACGAGGTAGTTCATCGGTCCCCAGATGCGGCCGCGCCAGTAATTCTGGTCCTTGAACGCCGGGTCGTTCCGCTCGATCGAGGGAATGATCCACTCGCCCCAGAACTCCTGCGGGTTGAGCAGGTGCTTTTCCATCATCGTGCGCGCCTGCTCGGGCGTCGCCGCGTGCGCCAGCATCGGGTAGAAGTTCGTCGGCGAGAGGCGCCTGTTGAACTGGCCGGAGTGAAGGTCACGATTGAGAAAGATGCCTTCCTGCGCGTCCCACAGCGTGGCGAGTTTGGCGCGGTACCGAGCCGCGCGTGAGGCCAGTTCCCTTTCCTCGTCGGAGTGCCCGAGTTCCCGCGCAATCTGCGCGAGCGCGTCGCAGTCGGCGATGTACATACTCATCAGGCCCACGTCGGCGTATTCCAGAAGGTGGCTCTTCGCGTCGTAGGTGGCCTCGTCATACATCGGACTGTTGTCGAGCCCGGATTCGAGGATCGCACCGGCGCGCGTCCCACGCGTATGGTCATCGAGGTTCTCAGGCTGATTCTCTCCGTCGCTGCCCCAGGCGAGATAGCCCTGGACCTGGCGGTGCTGATCCCACCAGCGGTTCCACCGCAGCAGCGGCTCAAACGCGTCCTGAAGAAACCAGCGATCGTGGAACTTGCGATAAAGGCCGAGGATCGTGATGGCTCCGACGGGAGGCTCGGAACGATCGGAACTCTTCCACCCCCCGGCCCGCGCGTAATTGGCGACAAAGCCTTGAGCGGTTTCTTCGCGGAGTGTCTCGAGCGCGTCGGCGTAGGCGAGATCACGGTCGCCGATGCCGGCCATGGTTGCGGCGAAAAACGTGTCCCAGTCAAAGATGACATAGCCGCCCCACGAGACGCTCCACACTCGGCTCACGGGTGAAACGACCCGAGCGTGGCTAGGTTCGTAGATGGTGTCCCAGCCCAGAGTGGTCTGGATGGCATCGACGATCGGCGCGTTTGTGGCTGCGGCGGATACAGACTCGCGGTACCTCTGCTCGGCGCGGGCGGTGAGGCTTTGGATCTCGGCAAGGCTGCGCTGCTGTCCGGTGCTG
>DASSKX010000648.1:0-6583 GCA_035689925.1 Acidobacteriaceae bacterium | reverse complement strand
GGAGCGATGAGCAGGAGAAGAACGGCCGTGGTGGGAACCCGCAGGGGCATCGGCAGCGCTCCAGGTGGCAAGTAGCATAGCACCGCTGCGCTATGCTGGTCGCCGAGGCCGGAAACGACTTCTCAGGACAACGCCAGGCCGCCGTTCGGGGCCTGTCGAGGAGCAGGGATGAGACAAAGCGGGTATCTGTTGCTGGCGAGCCTGGCATTTTCGGCGGCGTTTGCGCAGGATCGAATGACGGTGAGCCGGCTGCCGGCGGATCTGGAGCAGAAGGTGGACGAGGCGGCGGAGCAGGCGCTGGCGGAGAGCGGCGCTCCGAGCGCGTCGATTGCGATTGTGCGCGACGGGCAGATTGTGCTCACGAAGGCGTACGGGAAAGCGCGGCTCGATCCGGCTGAGCCGGCACAGGTCTCGATGCGCTACTCGGTCGGGTCCATCTCGAAGCAGTTCACCGCGGCGGCCATTCTGCTGCTCGAGCAGCAGGGCAAGCTTTCCATCGACGACCCGGTCTCGAAGTATCTGCCGGAGCTGACGCGCGCCAGCGAGGTGACGATTCGCATGCTGCTGTCGCACACGTCGGGATACCAGGATTACTGGCCGGAAGACTACCTGATGCCGCCGATGAGCCAGCCCACGACGGCGCAGCACATTCTGGATACGTGGGGCAAGAAGCCGCTGGACTTCGATCCGGGCACGCAGTGGCAGTATTCGAATACCAATTTCGTGATTGCCGGGCGGATTGTGGAGATGGTGAGCGGCGAACCGCTGATGCAGTTCCTGCAGGAGCATATCTTTCGGCCTCTGGACATGAAGGAGGTGTGGAACTCCGACGCGCAGAAGCTGCAGCAGCCGGACGCGCAGGGCTACATCCGGTATGCGCTTGGACCGCCGCGGCCGGCACCGAAGGAGGGCAGCGGCTGGATGTTCGCGGCAGGCGAACTGGCGATGCCGGCCTACGATCTGGCGCAATGGGACATCAGCATCATGAACCGGTCGCTGCTGGCGGCAAAGTCGTACGACGAAATGTTTGCTCCGGTGATGCTGAAAAGCGGAAGCAGCTCGCATTATGGACTGGGCCTGTTCGTGCAGAACATGCAGGGGCATCCGGTGCTGGAGCACTCGGGCGAGGTGTCCGGGTTTACGTCGGAGAATGTGGTGTTGCCGCAGGACAAGATGGCGATTGCGGTGCTGACGAATCTGGACGCCACGCACGCGGCGAGCATGATTGCCCATGAGGTGGCGCCGCTGCTGCTGGGGCTGACGCAGCAGACGGCGAGCGCGGCGGAGGCGCAGGCGCAGCGGCTGTTTGAGAATTTCCAGCAGGGCAAGATCGACCGCAGCCTGTTTACGCCGTGGTGCAACGCCTACTTCAGCCAGCAGGCGCTGGAGGATTTCCAGTCGAGTCTGGGACCGCTTGGCAAGCCGGAGCGCGTGCAGCAGACCACCGAGCAGTCGCGGGGAGGAATGGTCTTCCGGGCGTTCCGGGTGACGTTCCCGAACAGCAGCAAGCAGGTGAACATCACGACCTACACCGAACCGGACGGGAAGCTGGAGCAGTTCCTGGTCATGCCCGCGAGCTAGGGCGAGGGTTACCGCAGGGCAGCGATATTTCCTTAGTTTTCATCACGATTAACGTGGCGTTCAAAATCCCTGGGTAGCCTGGATGTGGTGTGACTTTGCGGATACAGGAACCTCGCGCCCCGAAGGACCCCGGAGCGGCCGCCCCCGTCGACGGTCTTGTCGCGGTTGCGGTGCCGCCGCCGCAGGGCACGCCGTCGGCGGTTCGCAGCTTTCTGCAGAGCCGCGGGAATTCCGGATGGGCGGACTCGAGCTTCCGCTGGCTAATGCTGGCGTGCGCGCTGAGCATCTTCGCCATCGTGGCGCTGATCGCCACGGAACTGGTGACGCACTCGACGCTCTCGCTGCACCGCTTCGGGTTTGGTTTCTTCCTGCGCAACGCCTGGGATCCGGTCAACAATAACTTTGGTGCGCTGCCGTTTGTCTACGGGACGATTGTTTCGTCGATTGTGGCCCTGATTATCGCGGTGCCGCTGGCGGTGGGCGTGGCGGTGTTCATCACGGAGATGTGTCCGGGCTTCCTGCGGGGGCCGCTGTCGTTCGTGACGGAGCTGCTGGCGGCGATTCCCAGCGTGGTGTACGGGCTGTGGGCGATCTTTGTGCTGGTTCCGCTGCTGCGGAATTATGTGAATCCTCTGCTGATCAAAGCGCTGGGCTGGACGGGCCTGTTTCAGGCGCCGGATTTCGGCATTGGCATGTTTGCGGCGGGCGTGATTCTGGCCATCATGATCCTGCCGATCATCTCGTCGCTGACGCGCGAGGTGATGACGTCGGTTCCCAGTTCGCAGCGGGAGGCGGTGCTGGCGCTGGGGGCGACGCGGTGGGAGATGATCCGCATGGGCGTGCTGCGCAATGCGCGCATCGGCATCGTCGGATCGATCATTCTGGGGCTGGGGCGGGCGCTGGGGGAGACCATGGCGGTCGCGATGGTGATCGGCAGCAATCCGACGATTCAGAAGAACCTGCTGGCGCCGGCGGCGACGATGGCCAGCGTGATCGCCAATGAGTTTGCGGAGGCGGCGGATGACACCTATCGGAGCGCGCTGGTGGAGATTGGGCTGGCGCTCTTCCTGGTGACGATTGTGGTGAATATTCTCGCGCGCCTGCTGGTGTGGGCGGTGACGCGCGGCGCGCCGGCGAGGACGGCATAGAAGATATGGCGAGCCGACTGCAAATGAAGGCATCGAACCGGCGATTCCGCTGGGTGGCGAATCATCTCGCCACCGGGCTCGCGGTGCTGAGCACGATCCTGGTGGTTGCGCCGCTGGTGGCGATCTTCGTCGATCTCGTGTACAAGGGCGCGCATTCGCTGAACTGGGATTTCTTTACCAAGCTTCCGGTGCCGGTGGGCGAACTGGGCGGGGGCATGGCGAATGCGATTGTGGGCTCGGCGACGCTGCTGCTGCTGGCCAGCGCGATGGGCGTGCCGATTGGCATTGCCGCGGGGATTTATCTGTCGGAATTCGGGCGCGGGACCAAATTGTCCAACGTGGTGCGGTTCACGGCCGACGTGCTGAACGGCGTGCCGTCAATTGTGATGGGCATCGCGGTGTATTCCCTGATCGTTGCTCCTCTGAAGGGGTTTTCGGCGTTTGCGGGCGGCGTGGCGCTGGGCATCATGATGGTGCCGACGGTGGCGCGGACAACGGAAGAGATGCTGCTGATGGTTCCGCTTTCGATCCGCGAAGCAGCGCTGGGACTGGGCGTACCGAACTGGCGTTCGGTGCTGTCGATCACGCTGAAGACCGCGCTGCCGGGCGTGATTACAGGGTGCATGCTGGCCTTTGCGCGCGTGGCGGGCGAGACGGCTCCGCTGCTGTTTACGGCATTCGGCAGTCCGTTCTGGAGCGCGAGCCTGAATCAGCCGATCGAGGCGCTGCCGCTGCAGATTTACGTTTACGCGTTGTCGCCCTACGATGAGTGGCATCGGCTGGCATGGGCCGGATCGCTGGTGCTGATCGTGCTGATTGTCGTTTCGGTGGCTTTGGTCCGCTTTGTGACGACGCGCGGTGTGCTGAAAGGGGCAAGCTAGATCGCATGGGCGTCAGCATTGAAGTGAATGATCTGAACGCGTGGTACGGCTCCAATCACACGCTGCTGGATATTACGCTCCACATTCCTCCCAACGAGGCAACGGCTCTGATCGGGCCATCGGGCTGCGGGAAGTCGACGTTCGTGCGCTGCCTGAACCGGATGCACGAAACGAATCCCATTGCCAAGGTCACCGGTGGGGTGAAGATCGGCGGCGTGGACATCTACAGCGAAGTGTCGGCCGTTGAGGTGCGGCGGCGGATTGGGATGGTGTTTCAGCGGCCGAATCCGTTCCCGACGATGTCGATTTACGACAATGTGGCGTCGGGGCTGCGGCTGAACGGGTTTCGCAACCGGCGCGTGCTCGACGAGGTGGTGGAGCGGTCACTGCAGCAGGCGGCGTTGTGGGATGAGGTGAAGGACGAGCTGAAGAAGAAGTCCGGCGCGAGCCTTTCCGGCGGGCAGCAGCAGCGGCTGTGCATCGCGCGCGCGCTGGCAGTCGATCCGGAGGTGCTGCTGATGGACGAGCCGGCGTCGGCGCTGGATCCGGTTTCGACGGCGAAGATCGAGGACCTGATTTTTCAGCTGAAGTCGCAGTACACGATTGTGATTGTGACGCACAACATGCAGCAGGCGGCGCGCGTGGCGGAGCGAACCGGATTCTTCCTGAGCGGCAGGCTGGTCGAATTCGATTCCACGCACAAAATATTTACCAACCCCGGGGACAAACGGACGGAAGATTACATCACGGGCAGGTTCGGATGAGAATTCGCTTTCAGCAAAACCTGGACGATCTGAAAGAGAAGCTGCTGGTGATGGCAGGCATGGCGGAGCAGTCGATCCAGCGCGCGGTGGAGGCGTACCGCGTGCGGGACCTGTCGATCTGCGATCTTGTGGATCGCGGCGAGATGGCCATCAATCGGCTGGAGCGCGAGATCGACCAGATGGCGCTCGATCTGCTGGCCATGGAGCAGCCGATGGCCATCGACCTGCGGGTTATTCTATCGGTGATCAAGATCAACGCGGATGTGGAGCGCGTGGGCGACTCCGCGCGCACCATCAGCGATCGCGTGCGCGATTTGCAGGCCTTCCCTGCAGCCGATCTGCCCATCGATATTCCGCGGACGGCGAATCTGGCGAGCGGGATGGTGCGGAAGGCGCTGCAGGCCTTCATCGAAGGCGATGCGGAGATGGCTGAGTCGGTGCTCAAGATGGACGATAGCGTCGACAAGCTGAACGCCAGCGCGCACTCGACGCTGCTGGCGCTGATGAAAAAGGAGCCGACGCTGGCTTCGCAGGCGCTGAATGCGCTGATGATCTCGCGCGCGCTGGAGCGCGTGGCCGACCACGCCACGAATATTGCGGAAGACGTGATTTTCTGGGTGCGCGGCGCGGACGTGCGCCACCATGCAGGCGCTGCAGCGTCGGGCAATAGTTCCGGCGCGAAGAGCTAGCTCACGTCGGGGTCCCACCAATCGAGCTTGGCGAGCGCCGGATAGTACAGGCCGAGGCGCAGCGGAGTGTCTGCCCCATGCAGCGCGCGCAGGGCGCGGCCATAGGCGATGAGTTGCGGAGCGTAGATTTGCCGCTCGCGCTCGAGCCACTGCTGCTGATCTTTCGAGCCGGGCGTGCCGGTCTTGTAGTCGATGATCCAGAAACAATTTGTTCCGGGCGCGTGCGGCTCAGTGCCGGCGCGGAAGACGCGGTCGGCGCGCAGCGTGCGCAGGCGCGGGCCTGCGGCGAATCCCGACCAGCTGGCCTCCGACTGCGCGTCGGGATGAGCGGCCAGGATCCAGCGGCAGACGGAATCGGCGGCGCAGGCCTGGAGCGTGTCGACAACGGCAGCTGTGGCGGACGCATGGGATTCGCCGCTGAGGCCGAAGCTGCGCAGCAGAGCAGCGGCGTGCGAGCGGAGCGTCTCTGCGGGGAGAGTGGCGGGGAGCGCGGCGAGGTCCGGACCGAGGCGCTGCAGCAGAGTGTGCACGGCAGAACCGATGATGCGGGAGCGGCGGCTGCCTTCTGGGCGGAGGAATTCCTGCGCTTCGGCGGCGGCTCGCGGAAGTGTAACCGCTGCCGTGACATTTTCTGCCGGGCTCTGGACCTCGAAGGTAACGGGAAGGCGTTTCGGTCCCCGCGGCGGAACGGCTGAGGCGGCGAGTTAATCAAGGTCGCCGGGAGCCGGAAAGTTCAGAAGCTTTTGGACGGCGGGTCGGGCTCTCATTGCCTGCAGATGCGTTTCGAATTCGCCCTGCAAGGCGGGCCACGCGGTCTCGAGCAGGCTGGAGGAGTCTCCGGGCTTGAGGCCGTTGCCGTTCAGGATCGCGGTGCCGAGCAGGTGCAGTTCGTGGCGCGCACGGGTACAGGCGACGTAGAACAGGCGCTTGCGCTCCTCGTCGAAGCGGATTTTGCGCTGCCGCGTCACCCACTGGTAGAGCGGGTGCGAGTCGTCGCCGCGAGGGCCAATGGGCGCGACGAGGAACTCTTCTTCGGCGGGATTCCACGGGTTGCGTCGCTCGAGAGCGCAGAGCAGGGTTTGGTCGTCGGCGGAGGAAGCGCGGTCGAGCGCGGGCACGATGACGACCTCGAAGCCGAGG
Source organism: Acidobacteriaceae bacterium (assembly GCA_035689925.1). Taxonomy (GTDB): domain Bacteria; phylum Acidobacteriota; class Terriglobia; order Terriglobales; family Acidobacteriaceae; genus Palsa-343. Next base: position 380 of record DASSKX010000648.1, on the reverse strand, counting down.
CCCTTTGCTTTGTGGATGGTCATCAGCTGAATACCGCAGCGTTCGCTGACGGAGGGATCGGGCTGAGCGAAGAGGCGGCTCAGTTCGGCATCGAACTCCGGTGTGAGCGGCGCGAGGCCGTCGGGCGCAACTCCGTCCAGGAGCGAAAAGAAGACCTGCGTGTTCTCGAGCGCGGCGGCATCCAGAGACGCGGCTCCGCCGAGGGTGCGCCAGGTGCGCTCGATCCACGAGGCAAAGGAGACGGAATCGCTCCAGCGCGTCTCCGAGGCGGCGCGGAGAATGGCGGCGGTGCGGGCGAGGCGCTGCTGGCCATCTGCGGAGAGGAGGTGCTGCCGGCGCTCGATGAGTTCAGGAACCGACCAGGCGCGGCAATCGCGGTC
>DASSKX010000647.1:0-2133 GCA_035689925.1 Acidobacteriaceae bacterium | reverse complement strand
GTATCCCTTGAGGAATAGATTCGTTCCGCAGTTCGGTGAGCCAGTTGTGCAGGGGACAGAATTGTTCCCCTGTCCTGTCGCGATGTCGTGGAAAGCCGAAGCGTGTGACTTCGCAATCTGATACAGGACATAGTTCGCCTGGCCAAGACGCGCTCCTCCCTGGGATTGCGCGATGAGGGCCAGCATGCCGGCAAACGCCGGAGCCGCTGCCGAGGTGCCGCCTGCACCGCCGATACCGTTCTGGAGGCTGCCGTCCTTACACTCGGTGTACGGCGAGCCCGTCGCTCCGTCGGTGGTGCTGTCGGAGCACAAAGCCCAGTACGCGCTATGTGCACCATCGGCAGCAAACAACGAGACGTCCGGGAGGTCGCGGACATTGTCAGCGGGCGTCAGCGAGGTCTGAAAGGCTGGCTTTGCGTAGCCGCCCAGGCATGCACCGGTGTTGCTTTGTGTGGCGCAACTGCTGACGCCGCCGCTGCCGGCGACGATATTGGTGTTGCCGCGTGAATCCTTTGCGGCGAGGTTAGCCGTATAGCTTCCGTTCGTACTGGTCGAGTCGTTCCAGACTGCCTCGGGAATGTAGCCTTTGGCGGTAGCCCAATACGGGGCGGTTCCGTTGCTGGCGATGTTTACGTAGGTGGACATCTGCGCTGCCAGAACGTCGAAATCGGTTCCGCCCACCGCGATGTTGTAGGGAGTCGATGCGAAGCCGCTGACGGCGAGGCCGCGCGTGGCGGTCTGCTCGGTGTTAAAGTCGTCGCATCCGGCCGAGCCATTGTCTCCGGCAGAGACAACGAAGCTGATGCCCTGAGCAGCGGCCTGCTGTGCCATCTCGTTGACGAGCTGGTTGCCGCTGGCGCCAAGGTCAAGCTCGCACGCACCGAAGCTCATGCTGAGAATGCTGACGGTGTTGTCGTCGATGGCGCGCAGCGTGGCGTCGACAAGTCCGGAAGTGAGATCCGTATCCGCCGCCGTATAGAAATAGATGTTCGCCTGGGGAGCGAGCGCTCCTGCGATTTCGTTGTCGAGCAGCGCTTCATCGGCAGATCCGCCGGCAACAAGGCCTGGATCGTTGCCGTCCACCACAACAGTCGGCTTCTTTACGGTTGTCGACGTCTCGCCAAGGAATGCCATCCGGTAATTCGAAACATCGGCGATGGTCAGGTCAGATACGCCAACCAGGCCGAGGTTGATCCCGGTTCCGTCGTAGTTCGTGCCGGAGTAGGCGGGGTTGAGCGTCTTGTTGGGCGAGTCGTAGATGATGGCAGCATCGGAGGGGCCGGCAATGAAAAGGAAGTTGCCGCTGCTGTCCTTTACTGTCAGATCCGGCTGAAACGTGCGCGTGCTCGAATCCCAGTGCGCGTGCGGGCCGCGTACGATATTGGGCTTGGGACGGAAGTCATTCAGAGGCCCCACGCCTGCCACGACCGGAGCGAGTGCAGCGGGGATTTGCGGGTTGCTGACGTTCGCGAGGTGGGTCTGGCCCTTCACCTGGAAGGTATGGATCCCGGTGTGGAACGCTGCCTGAATCTGACTCAATGTGCCGGAGAACAGGATGACATTGCGAGCCGCGGCCACCTTGTCGATGCTCAATCCCTGCGCCTGGAGCCAGGTTTCGACGGCCGCCAGATCGGAGTCGGAGATGCCGAACTGCGCTCCATATTGCGCCGGCGTCAGCCACCTGTGGTAATTCGGCGAGGCGGGATTCTGCACGTCCGCGAGGTATTGGGTCAGCGCCTGTTGCTGCGCCGCGCTCCGCTGTAACAGCAGAGCAACACGGCCGGAGGGGTTCGAGCTTTGTGCCGGGCCGCGGTCGAAGCGCGCCTGAGCCATGGGGTGAATGTTGCCCTGGAGCGTGACGCGATTGGTTTCATCGATGGGGGCAACGACGCGGTTGGGGACAGGCCTGGACTGCGCAAAAAGTGGCAGGGAGGCGGACAAGAGGGCGGCAGGCAACAGCAGCCGGAGTTTGCTGGGATTCATGGCCGGATCTTTCTCGCGGGTCGTTGGAGCGCTGAGGTGCTGGCCAGCCGTACGGGCCAGTGGCGGAAGGGAAGAGTGGTGCGGATCACACCCGGGGTCTTCAGACGGCGAAGCCGCCCACACTGGCCTGACATGCTCAAAGAGGGCATC